>JAIRXZ010000059.1 GCA_031267995.1 Odoribacteraceae bacterium
ATGAGTTACTCTGACATTTGTGATCACCTGGAAGAGATGTACCAGTTGCGCCTCTCGCCGGCAACTATCACGAAAATAACAGACAAGGTGATCCCGGAAATAGAACAGTGGCAAGCAAGACCCCTGGAGCGAGTGTAACCTATCGTGTGGATGGATGCCATTCACTACAAAGTCAAGGAGGATAACGCTATACAGTCGAAGGCTGATACCTCGTCATCGGGCTTGACCGGGACGGGTTGAAGGATTTGCTTGGCATGTACGTCGGTCACGGGGAGAGTGCTAGCTTCTGGCTCGGGGTCATGAACGATATACATCGTAGAGGCATTGAAGACATCTTGATTGCCAGCATGGATAACCTCAAGGGGCTATCAAAGGCGGTCAACGCGGTTTTCCCGCGAACGAATGTTCAGTCGTGTATTGTACATCAAATCAGGACTTCACTCAAGTACGTGACCCGGAAAGACCGTAATGGTGTTGTTCGTGATCTAAAAATGATCTATCGCGCGAACGATCGACAACAAGCTGAACGAGAACTGGGTAACTTCGATCAAACGTGGTCGGGAAAGTATCCTTACATCGCGAAATCGTGGATGGAAAACCGGGAAAACCTATCCGGGATGTTCGACTATCCTGATCAAATTCGACGTTTGATGTATACTACTAACATCATAGAAAGCTTTAACAGTCAGTTGCGTAAGGTGACCAAATCAAAGAGAGTTTTTAGCAGTGACATGGCGTTGATAAAGCTGCTGTTCCTGGTGTAATTTAAAATATTAGAGAAGGTAAGGCCACTGGCGGCCTGGCGACAAATCATGTCGCAATTTGCCATTATCTTTAAAGACAGATGGGTAGATTGATGGTAGAAAAAGAGAAAATGACACAGTTGAGTGAACAGACTCGGAGATTACTGGAGTTGAACTGTGACTTGTTGGAGCCGAAGTGTAGATTGCTGGAGTTGAACCGTGGCTTATTGGAGCTAAAGCGTTGCTTGTTGAAGTTGAACCGTGACTTGTTGGAGCCGAAGTGTTGTTTGCTGGAGTTGAACCATGGCTTATTGGGGCTAAAGCGTTGCTTGTTGAAGTTGAACCGTGGATTGTTGGGGCAAAAGCGTTGCTTGTTGAAGTTGAACCGTGACTTGTTGGAGCCGAAGTGTAGATTGTTGAAGTTGAACCGTGGCCTGTTGGGGCCGAAGTGTTGTTTGTTGTAGAGACGTAGCGTGCTACGTCTCACGGTTTTGGCTGGTCGTGTCGTGAGACGTAGCACGCTACGTCCCTACTGACGCGCGGGTGGGGTCACCAATGTTGTTACCGGGGGGCACGCGGGGAAGGGCGCCCGCGAGGGGCGCCCCTACAACATGTCGTCAAAACGCGCGTACGGGAAAGGGCGCACGCGGAGGTGCGCCCCCACGTTTTCGTTGGCGCGTGCGGTTGCATGTTGGCGGCATTTCGGGAGACGTAGCATGCGATGTCTCTACAGAGGTACTTACAATTCATGGGGGGGGAGGCTGTGGTAATCGGTAGAGACGTAGCGTGCTACGTCTCTACAGAGATACTTACAATTCATTGGCGGGGGAAGGTTATGGAAATCAGTAGAGACGTAGCATGATACATTTCACATCACGCGCACGGGCGACAAGCCCGCGCCAGCGGGAAGGGGCAGTTTTGGTTTCAACGCGGGGGAAGGGCGGTGTTATATGAATTTTTCGCGGTGGCGGGTGTTGTTGATGCCGACGAGGATGAAGACGATGGAGGCGATGCACATGACCACGCGGTTGTTGAAGAGGGTTTCGTAGAAGACGCGCATGTTTTGGTTGAGGGGGATGGAGAAGGGGTTGACGAAGATGTCCCACCGCGTGCCGCTGACGGCTCCCTGGAACATGAAGAGGATGATGGATATGATGATGATGACGACGGCGGTGCCGGAGCCGTTTCTGATGTAGCTGCTGGTCATGAAGGAGAGGGTGCCGATGAATAACGCGAGGGCAAGGCAGTGGAGGGTGAGGAGCATGGGGGGGACTTCGACGACTACCGCCCAGGTGAGGATGGCCAAGGGGTAGGTGATGGCGAAGCAGATGACGTAGGCGATGAGGAGACGAAAGAGCCATACTTTGTAGCTGTAGTTGGGGATGCCGAAGATGATTTCGACGATTTTGGCGTCCTGGTCGTTTTGCAGCCCGAAGCACATGGGGTAGAAGACGAGGAGGACGCAGGGGAAGGCGAGGATGGAGTAGGCGGTGGCCTGGGTGATTTCGTCGTCGCGGAAGAGGTTGAAGATGACGAAGACGACGAAGAAGCCAAGGGCCGCGAGCATGAAGTAGAGGAATTTGTTGCCAAAGATGATTTTGATGTTGTATTGTACAAGTTTGGCGATGACGGTGAGGAGGCGGGTCATGTGTTTGGTTGTTTTTGGGGTTTGATGTCAGGCGTGTGAGGTGATGATGGTTTGGTTTCCCTCGATTTTGACGTTGCGCAACAGCCAGAGGTAGGAGTCCTCGAGGGCGGGCAGGACGGGCGTGGCGTCGGGGAAGGGTCGCGTGGCGTGGAGGCAGCGGACGCGGATGTTGTCGCCCTGGCGGATGTGGTGGACGACGAGGAGGTCGGGTGGGAGACGGGCGAAGTCGCGGACGGGTATTTCAAATGTCCAGGTGACTCCCTTGGCGATGTTGGCCATGTCGGCGGGCGTGCCGAGGTATTTGAGTTCTCCCTTGTCGATGACGCCTACCTGGTTGCAGGAGCTGGCGATGTCCTCGATGATGTGGGTGGAGAAGATGACGATGCGGTTGCGGGAGAGTTCCACGAGGAGGTTGCGGAAGCGTATGCGCTCGCGGGGGTCGAGGCCGGCGGTGGGTTCGTCGACGACGAGGATGCGTGGGAGGTTGAGGAGGGTTTGGGCGATGCCGATGCGCTGTTTCATGCCGCCGGAGAAGGAGGCTATTTTTTTGTCGCCGTTTTCAAACATGTGGACGGCGGCGAGGACTTCGTCGACGCGGTCGTGACGGACGCGTTTGTCGGTGATGCCCTTGAGGAGCGCCTGGTATTCGAGGAATTCGCGGGCGGTGAGGTTTTCGTAGGTGCCAAATTCCTGGGGGAGGTAGCCGATGAGTCCCTGGAGTTCTTCGCGCTTTTCCTGGGTGTCGATGCCGTTGATGAATATTTTGCCGTAGCTCTGCTCGAACACGCCGCAGATGACGCGCATGAGGGTGGTTTTGCCGGCGCCGTTGGGGCCAAGGAGGCCGAACATGCCGGTGTGTATTTCCATGGATACGGAGTTGAGGGCTTTGAAGGGCTTGGGGGGAAGGCCGATGAAGGGGACGCGGGTGGCGGCGCGGTAGATGCTTTTTTTGAGGACGCGGAAGCGGCCGGAGAGGAGGTCGATGTTGATGTTTTTCTCGCGTATTTTGGCGGAGAGGTGGCGGGCAACGATGCCGGCGTACCAGAAGATGCCGATGAAGATGGCGCCGCCGCTGTTGTAGAATTTCCCGGCTCCCCACCAGAGGATGACGAGGGGGGCGATGTAGTAGATGGCGTCGGCAAGGCGGGTGACGATGTTGCCGGCCGTTTTCCCGAGTCGGTTGGCGAGGAAGTCGGCGATGATGGAGAGGGTGGAGAGGGTCATGAACCAGGAGATGGCGGCGAAGAAAATTGCCCAGAAGAATAGTTCCTGGTAGACGAAGGTGAAGTAGTACATGAAGCCGGTGGCGGGGGCGACCCAGAGGAGAGGGTGGAGGTCGCTCCAGGCGCGGTATTCGGTTTTGAGTCCGAGGCGTTCGCGTATTTTTAGCCCGGATGTCCATTCGCGGTTGAAGAGGGTGGGACGGCCGTATATTTTCACGAGGTTGGTGATGGTGATAACGAGTTCGTCCTTGGCGGGGATGATGTTGCTTTGGGCGCGGCGAAGGCTGCTCTCGAGGAACCAGGTGATGCCGGGGACGAGGATGACGGCGAGGATGGTGTAGAATATTTTGTCGAGGACGTCGTCCGCCACGCGGTAGAGGAGGACGAGGGCGGTGACGAGCAGGACGGCTTGCGCTATTTTCATGAAGGTGGATTGCGTCCTGACGCGCTGCAGGGCGTCTTCCATGCCGGAGTATAGCGCCGGGATGATGACGAGGGTGAGCAGGGTGCTCATGCCCAGTCCGCCAATGACCGTTATCGCGAAGGGGGCGCCGATGCCGGAGACGTATTCTCCCTGGCCAAGGGCGAGGGGGACGAGGGCGATGACCGTGGTGATGGCGGTGATGAGGATGGGACGAAGGCGGGAGAGGCCGGCAACGAGGAGGGCGCGCGGTTTGCGGTTGCCGTTGCGCCGCAGGAGGGTGGTGTAGTCGATGAGGATGATGCTGTTGTTGATGACGATGCCGACGAGGATGATGAAGCCGATGTAGACGGTGGCGTTTTCTATGGAGTTGCCGGTGAGCAGGAGGGCGAGCAACGAGCCGATGGCGGCCAAGGGTATGGAGAACATGAGGACGATGGGCGCGACGAGGGATTCAAAGACGGCGGCGAGGATCATATATATAAGGAGTAGGGCGGCGAGGACGAGGAAGGTGAAGTCGTCCATTTCGCTTTCTTCGTGTATGATTTCGATGCCGACGCCCGATGGGGTGAGTTGGTTTTGGACGAGTTCGTCGATTTCTTCGCGCGCGGCTTCGAGGAGGGTTTTGGATTCGTTGATGTCCTGGGCGAATTGGTAGACGATGTTGAGGTCTTTCATCTGGTTTTTGCGCCTGATGGTTCCCTGGCCGGGGCCGATGTTGACGCGGCTGAAGCTCTGGAGTTCCACGAGGGGGTCGTTGGCGGTTCGCTGGACGGGGGTTTGGCGGAGGTCGGCGAGGGTGGTGATGCTGGTGCGGCGGTCGTTTTCGTCGTAGTCGTTGTCCTGGAGGATGATTTCGTACTCGGCGTCGCCCGTTTTGTACATGATGTTCGTGCGGCTCTGCGGGGAGGAGGCGCTTAAGGCCGTGCCCACGAGGCGGGGGGTGATGTTATTGATGCCCATCAGGTAGGGGTCGAAGCTGATCTTGGCTTCCCGACTGGAGGGGGTGGTGCTGAGGCGGGCGTTGGAGACGTTTTCAAGTTCGTTGATCTGGTAGAGGAGGTGGTCGCCGAAGCTGGTCATCTCCTCGAAGTCTTCTCCCTTGATGACCACGCGCTCCTGTTGCGTGCCGATGCCCATCATGCGGAGGAGTCCCATGTTGCCGCCACCGAAGGAGTTGCTGCCACCGGCGGCGGCGCTGGCCGTGGTGGTGATGTCGATGTCCGGTACGCGGAGGCGTTTGGCGATGTTGTAGAGTTCGTCGCGAATCTGGACGACGGATCTGTTGTTGATCTCCTTGAAGTCTTCTTTGAGTTTGATGGAGAGGGATGCCTGGTCGGCCGCGACGGAGGAGGTGAATTCTTCGATTTCCGGGATGAGGAGGAGTTCTTCTTCAAAGGTGCGAATCATCTCGTCGGTGGATTGCAGGGTGGAGGTGGAGGATGGCGTGATGAGTGCCCGGAAGGAGTCGCTCTCCGGCTCGCGGAGGACGTTTAGGGTGAATGCCTGGGATAGGATGATGGTGACGAAAAGGACGATCAGGGAGACGAAGATGACTTTCGTCGGCCGCCTCAATGCCATCTTGAGGATGGCGCGGTATACCTGCACGAGGCGGTTGTGGATGGATAGGTTGTTGAAGTTGACGTCCCCGGGCTGGCGCTTGATCAGGTAGTTGAGCGCCATCGGGATGAGCAGCAGGGCTACGAGAAGGGAGATGGTGAGGGTGGAGATGATGGAGATGCCGATGTGCTCGCCAATGAGCTTGACCTGGTAGTTGTCCGCGAAGAGGAAGGGGAGGAAGACGGTGACGGTGGTGATGGTGGCGGCGAAGATTGATTTCCATACCTCGCGGGTGCCGCGGACGGTGGCTTCTTGGTCGGGGACGCCCTGGCCTTTGAGTCGGTAGATGTTTTCCATGACGACAATGGAGTTGTCGAGCAACATGCCGACGGCAAGGGCAATGCCGGTGAGGGTGAGGGTGTTTATGGTGATGTCGAAGAGGTAGAAGAAGTAGAACGAGGAGAAGACGGAGATGGGGATGGAGAAGGTGACAACGCTGACGATGCGGAATTTGCGCAGGAACAGGTAGAGAACGAAGATGGCAAGCAGGGCGCCGGAGAGGGCGAGGTCGATGATTTTGTTGATGTTGTCGCTCATCATTTCTGAGGCGTCGCTCTCTACTTCGATGAGTATTCCTTTGGATTGCAGGTCTTCGTTCAGGCGGTCGATCTCTTCGCGAACGCGCGCGGCGAGGTCGATGATGTTGGCGGTGGGCGATTTGGAAAGGCGACAGGAGATGATCTCTTTGCCGTTGGCGCGGGAGTAGGTCTCTTGCTCCTTGACGCCGAAGTTGATTTGGGAGATGTCCTTCAGGAGGACGGGGCCGGGGGCAACGACGATGTTGCCGATGTCTTCCGTGGCGAGGTATTCGGCGGTGACGTTGACGAAGTAGCGCTTGTCATTGTCGTAGGAGGTGCCGGAGAAGGTTTTGTTGGCCTGGTTCTGGCTGATGAGGCCGCTGATGGTGGATTTGGTGATGTTGAGGGCTTTTAGCTGGTCGGGGTCAACGATGATTTCGATGCTTTTCTGCCGCCCGCCACTGACGACGACTTCGGCGATGCCGTCAATGTATTCGAAGTAGGGGACAATCTCCAGGTCGGTGAGGTTCCTGGTGTAGTCCAGGTCGTCACCGAGGACGCGGAGGTTCATTAGCTGGTTGTTCGCGACGCTTCCGCCTCCTCCCTTGGAGACGGTTATCCGGAACTCGTCCTCGGGGAGGGTGCTGGTGATAGCCCTGATTTTCTCCTCGAGTTGTAATTGGGTGTACTTGATGTTAACCTGCTGGGAGAAGGAGACGCGGACGCGTGTCTGGCGCGTGTCGATGGTGGTTTCGATGTCTTCCACACCTTCGAGCGAGCTGATGACCCCCTCGACGGGAATGGCGGCTTTGCTCTCGACGTAGGTGGGGTCGAGTTCTTTGCCATTGTAACTGATCCCGACGTTCAATTCGGGCAACTCGGCGTTGGGGTATAGTTCCATCGGCAGGTACTTGTAGGAGAAGATGCCCATGAGCACCAGGCCGATGAATAACATGGAAATAAGTACTTTCCTTTTTATAATCGAGTTCATCCTGAATCCGTTTAGGGGTTGAACGGGGGAATCCCCCGCTCAATGTTTTTTATCAATGACGTAGTATACACACGGGATGACGATCAACGACATGACCGTGGAGGTGATCAGTCCACCAATGACGGCCAAGGCCATCGGCGAACGGAGCGATGCCCCTTCCCCGAAGCCAAAGCACATGGGCAATAGCGCCAGGATGGTGGTGGAGCTGGTCATGATGATCGGGCGCACGCGGTGCTGAGCGGCCATCATGATTGCCTCCCGGAGGGGATGTCCCTCGGCTTTCAAGCGGTTGATCGCGTCCACGAGGATGATGGAGCTGTTGACGGCGATGCCGGCCAGCATGATGATCCCGATGAAGGCCATCATGTTGAGCGTGTATCCCAGGAGCAGGAAGGCGAGGATGACGCCCACGCCCGCTAACGGGATGGTGAGCAGGATGGTGAAGGGGTGACGAAGGGATTCAAACTGGGCGGCCATGACCATGTAAACGAGGAGTATGGAGAGCAATAGGGCTAATCCCAGGCCGCTGAACGATTCGGCGCGCATCTGTTCCTCGCCGGTGATCTTGGCCGTGTATTTCGCGGGAAATTCCATCGCATCCAGGCGTTCTTGTATCAACGGGGCGATGTTTCCCAGGGCTTTTCCCTTTTCCAGCATGGCGGTGACGCGTACCGAGCGACTTTGGTTGCTGCGGTATATCTCCTTGGGGGCGGAGGATATTTCGATGTCGGCGATCTCGGCCAGGCGGTAGCGTTGCGTTCCCTGGATGATTTCGATGTCGTTGATTTGCGAGAGGGTTACTTCGGGCACCTTGATGTTGATGCCGATGGTTTCACCGCGGTTTTCAAAGCTGCCGGCGTCCCGACCGGCGAGCTTGGATTGAACTTGGCTGCTGATGCTCGAAACGTTTACCCCGTAGATGCCGGTTTTCAGGCGGTCGACCACAATGTTGACTTCCGGCGCGCCGCGCTCCATGGAGGTGGTGATGTCGTAGATGCCGGGGATGTCGGCGATGCGTTGTTTGACCTCGGAGGAGAGTTCGTCCAGGATCTCCAGCTCCTCGCCCTTGATCTCCACGACGAGCGGCGCACCTTCCGTGCCGAGGATCGTTTGGAGGGCGGTTTCTTCTTTGTCGAAGCTAATCTCGGCGCCTGCCGGCAGGGGATAGTCGCGGTTGAGGGAGGTGATGAAGTAGTCGGCATCCAGCGGGGAGTTGTCTTTGAGCTTCACCGTTACCTGTGCCTGGTTTTCTTCCTCGAGTTTTCCTCCTTCGATGCTTTCGGCGTCGGACGGGCCTACGCGGGTGTACATCCATTCGATGTTGTCTCCTCCCAGCGTGGTGATGGCGTCTTCGAGGGTGGCCACGGCGTTGTCCGTGCTCCGGAGACGCAATCCCGGTTCCATCGTCAGGAGGGCGCTGAACTCTTTGGCGTCGGTCTTCGGCATAAATTCCAGCCCCAGCAACGGGAGGAGCATGTAGGATCCCGCGAGCAGTACCACCGCGGAAGTGATGACTAGACGCCGGTGTTCCAACACGCGACCGATAAATTCACCGAATCCTTTGATGGTGATCGCCTGGTTTTTTCCCCGTCGACTGGCTTTCAAAAATTTGGCGGCCATCATCGGGATGAAGAGGATCGCCACGAAAAGCGAGGAGAGGAGGGAGAAGCTGACCGTCCATGCTTGTTCTTTGAAGAGTTCGCCGGCAGCCCCTTGCAGGTAGACGATCGGGAGAAAGACCACGATGGTGGTCAGCGTGGAGGCCGTGATTGCCCCTCCCACCTCCGACGTGCCCCGGATGGCGGCTTCAACGGGGGGAAGTTTGTTTTCCACCATGTTGCGGAAGATGTTTTCGATGACCACTATCGCACTGTCGATTAACATGCCCGCGCCGAGGGCTAATCCTCCCAGCGTCATGATATTTATGTTTAGCCCGTTGAAGAACATCAGGTTGAACGTGGCGATGATGGAGATCGGGATGGAGAGGCTGGCGATCAGGGTGGCGTTGATTCGCCGCAGGAAGATGTAGAGCACGATCACGACGAGCAGGATCCCGATGAGGGCGGAATTCTTGACTTCGCTGATGGAGGCGTCGATGAATGCCCCCTGGTTGCTGACGATTTGGAAGAGGTAGCCGGGCATTCCCTGGCGGAAATCCTTGATCTTGGCAAGCAGGTTGTCCACGGCGTTGACCGTGTTGAATTTGTTCTCTTTGTAAACGCTGATGCCGAGGCATCGCTCCCCGTTAAACCGGGCGATATTTTCCGGGTCGATGTTGCGGAGGGTGATCTCGGCCACGTCCCTGAGGTAGACGGGGGCTTTCGTGTTGACGGTCTCGCCGCTGGCCGCATCGCTCCCCTCCTTGAAGGCGACGATGACGTTACCGATATCTTCGACGCTCCTGATCAGGTTGACGCCCTTTACAGAGTAGGAGAGATCGTTCTCCTGGATGTTTCCGCCGGAGACGTTTTGGTTCAACTCCTCTATTCGGCTGGCAATGCCGTCGACGGTCAACCCGAAAGCGTCCAGCATGTAGCGGTCGGTGCGGATTTCGACGGCGGCTACCTCCTGCCCGGAGAGTTGAATGTCGGCGATGCCGTCCACGCGCACCAACTCGCTGCGCAGGTAGTTTTCGGCGATCTTTCTCAACTCGTTCATGTCCTTCACCTCGTTATGGGTGAGGGCGATGGTCATGATCGGGGCGGCATTGACGTCGTACCGGGTAATGTTCAGCTCGTCCACGTTTTGGCTCTGGCTCAGGGGGGAGAGGCCCCGCTGGAGGTCGAGGAAAGCCTCGTCCATGTTCTGGTCCCAGCCATACTCCACGGTGATATTGGCGCTTCCCACGCGGCTCACGCTGTAGACCCCCTTCACCCCGTCCTGTCGTTGGGCGGTGGATTCGATGCGCGTGACGATTTGTTTCTCGATCTCCTCCGGTGGGCGTTGCCCGCTCTTGACCTCGATAAAGAGGGAGGGGTTCTTCAGATCAGGGAACAGGTCGGTGCCCAGCCGGTTGTAGGAGATGGTGCCCAGCAAACAGATCGCCAGCGTCAACATCAACACGGTAACGGGGTACTTGACCGCAAACTGTACAATTTTTTTCATGCCGTTCTTTTAACAGGTGACAAACCGCTCGGGCGATCTCTCGTTCATTTCATTATCTTCACCTGGCTCCGGTTACGCAGCCACTCGTATCCTTTGATAACCACCTTGTCGCTCTCGGTCAGCCCGCTTTCTATCTCCACGTAGGTGTCGTCGCTGATGCCGAGCTTGATTCCCCGTTCGACGGCCATGTTACGCTCGATGGTGTAGACGCTCCTGCTCCCGCGCTGCGACTTGACGATCTCCTTGGGGACGGCCAGCACCGAGTCTTTTTGCAACGTGATGATGTCGCCCTTGACGAACATGCCCGGGCGCAATTTCAGATTGGAGTTATTGATCGTGATGAACCCGGAGAAGGTGCGCGTCGTCTCGTTGATGGCGGGAGATAGCTGCGAGACCTGCCCGAAAAGGGTGTCCGACTTGATATTGTAGTTGGTTACCAATACCCGCTGCCCAACATTAACGCGGTCGATGACATTCTCCGGCAGTTCGATGGTGAGGTACATGCTGCTGTAATCCATGATCTCGAACACCATCTGCCCGCTGCTCACCTCGATGTCCGGGGTGAAGTAGGGAAGCTTGGTGATGACTCCCCGGAAGGGTGCCTTCACGAGGAACTTGTTCAACTCCTCGTGGGCGTTCTCCAGGGCATTCTTGGCATTGATGTAGCTCTTTTCGGCGCTGAGCACCTCTTTTTCCGTCGCGGCGCGCAGGCTATCGGACAGGCGTTTTTGCCCAATCCACTCCTGTTCGGTAATGGTCACGTCCATCTTCTTTGTCTCGACGGAAATGCTGCTCACCTCCATCGGGTTCTCCAGTCGCACGACGGTGGCGCCAGCCTCGACGATATCGCCCAACTTGTAAAGTTTTCCTGTCTTGGGATTGATTTGCAGGTGATATCTCCCGGTTTTCTCCGACTTTACTTCGGCCGTTTGCGTGGCTTTCGCCGTACCGGTGGTGGTGCTCACCTCCCGGATGCTTCGTTTGAGGACATCTCCCAACCACACCGGCGTGGTGGAGTCACTGGAGCGATTGGGACGTGCGCTGTTGCAGGCGTGTAACGACAGGGCAAGCACGATACAACCGCTGACGTATAGAGCATTTGAACGGATCATGGCAATTTATTTTTTAGATGAATTAAAGGTTTAACAGTCCAAAGGGAACAATCGAAACGTTGTTTTCAAAATCCCACAACGTGTATATCTTGATCTCCAGCAGTTGCATCTTGTAGTCGATAATCGCGTTGACGTAACTCTGCTTGGCGGCGGTGAGTTGCTCCTGGTAATCGCGGAACATCATCGCGGAGATGGTATTATTCAGGTATTTCTCGTTATTGATCTTGTAGGTAATCTCGGCATTCTCGATGCTTTTCTTGGAGAGTTCGATTTTGTTGAGATAGCGGGGCAGGTTGCGGCACAACTCGCGGAGGCGGATGATGACATCCTTCTTCGCCTCCTCGAAGTTGATCTCGGACTCCTCGATGCTCAGCTCCGAGGTTTTTATATTGTTCTTCCGGATGCCCCAGTCCCAGATCGGGATGGAGAGCGTCACGCGGAATCCTTCGTTGTGGCTCTGGTTATTGAAAACCTGCCCGACCTTGGAGTCGGTTCCGGAGAAACCGAGGTTAAAGGAGAGATCGCCGCTAAACTTATCCGTGGCCTTCACCTGCACAAGTTGGAGGCGTTGCTGTTCGAGGGCGATTTGGCTCTGCCGCAACTGCAGGCGTTGATCCAGCGCGTGCTGTATTGCCTCCTCCGGGTTGATCCGCACGGGATTAATCTCGACGTCGGGGACGACGGCAATATCCATATCGAGAGACACCCCCAGCATCTTCTTGAAATCGTCCTTCGTGCGCTGGTACGAATCCTTGGCAGAAGCAAGCGCGTCCTCGCGAGTGGCCAGCGTGATCTCCTGTTGCAACAGTTCCGACTCGGCAAGGAGCTTCGACTCCACCTTATGCTTGGTCAGGTTGTACGTCTCCATCTGGCTATTATAGGCCTCTTCGGAAGTCTCCACATTCTTGAAACTGCGGTACACCCCGAAAAATGCGTTCGTGACGGTCTGTTCGAGTTGGATCACCTGCAGGGCGTAATTGAGCCGCGAAGTCTCCAGTTGAAGTTCCTGCTCGCGCGTCCGCATCTTCACCTCGTTATATCTAAAGATCGGCTGTTCGTAATTGAAGCGGAGGGTATTGCCAAAAGTCGTGCTGGTGTTGTTCGTGGTTTCGTTCCGATAATCCCGCCAGTCGAATCCCTCCGACAAGCTCAGCGTTCCCCCCGTGAACTTCACCTTTTGATTTATGCTCAGCCCGATGGACGACGTCATGGTTTCCGTCAGGTTATATCGCGAATCATACACCTGGAACGCGCTACTCCTATCATAACTGAACGGGGTGAACGACAATCCCAGGCGGGGTTTCAAATCTGCCCTGCTGTTGATCATCTGCGTTTCGCTTCGTTGCAACGCTCGGCGGCTATTCATCAATTCGGGACTCTGCAGGCTAGCCAACTCCAGCGCCTGGGGCAGCGACAGCGACAGTGCATCCTGAGCCGTGGCGGTGAGAGGGAAAAGAGCGGGGAGACCCGCGAGGAGAAATAGCAACGTTCTTGATTTCATAATATACTTGGTTTTGTGTTCGTTTTACCTTTGGTTGTTCTTGTACACCCAGCGCACGGCGTCGGCAAAAATCAGTTGTCGCGAGCTGGAACCCCGGTCGACGAGCGTGATCTTCGCCTCCCCCTCGTCGAAATAGAAACTGCCCACGGACACCCAGCTTTGGCGATTCTCGTTCGTCTGCATGGAGACCTCGTCCTCCCCGTCGGCATGCGTCACCACGTAATACTGGTGCATCTCGTCTTCATTGCGCCCGAAGCCCCGAGACTCGATCATCGGGTTATAAACAAGGACATCGTAAAAACCCGGCAGCGAGATATTCGCCTGCCACTCGGCCATATTCTTCCCGCTGCCCACCCGTTTGTAATAGCCGCTTTTGATATAATCGCCGTGGAAATTATTCCCCACGGTAGCCGTCCAGCGCGAGGGGGGCGCCCAGAAATTCATATTCTTGTACCTATCCTCCGTGGTAATATTCAGCAAACTCTGCAACACGTGCTTTTGGTTGGACTCGATCAGGCGGAACCCCTCGTCCTCGTTATCCACGGTAATCTCCTTGGGATCGTACATAAACAGCGTGCTATCGCCCGCGAACACGCCGGTCGTCGTGTCGGTAGTAATCGTCCTCATTCTCGGCAGCCTCAACCCCATCTCCCCGGGGAGGTTCTGGGCGATATTCGTGCCGATCGACAGGTTATTGGGGCGATCATCCACCAACATGCGCACCTTCTTGTAACTGTGTGGCGAGATCAAGTACTGCAACGGCGAATTGTTGCTTATGCTGAACTGAAGCATGAACCCACCGCCGCCGCCATATCCACCGCCACCGCCGCCGCGTCCTCCGCCGCCTTCCGTACGCACGGAGAGAATCCCCTCCACGGTCGTCGGGTTATACACGTGAAACGAAACGATATATCGCGTATAATCATCGATCGTCGTCTCCTCCGCGTTCACCCCCCGGACAACAAACAGCGGCGTACGATTCACCGTGTACCACTCCGGGATCAGATCCATCAGGTTAATCTCGAACTCCCGCGTGAACGCATCATTCAGCTCCGTGAAATTCACGGCAGAAAACTCGTGTTGCAGGAAAAACTCCTTCATAAAGCGGGAAAACTTCTCCGGATCGTGCCGCGTCAGGACGTAATTCTTCAGGTAAGTAGCCTTCAGCTTCAGCACCTCCTTAAACACCTCCGGCGCCATGACATCATCCATGACGGCCTGTTCAAAACTCCGCTCCTTCAGGTACTCCGCCGCCCGTTGCGCGTCATTCATCCCCGCGAACTGACTCATCCATCCCGCGTTGGTGACGCTCTCCTGCTTCAGCAGCACGTTCAGCAGCACGTCCATGATCGGGAAATCGGGCGAGCGGACAAACGTTGCGTAATTAAAAAAGAGCGGTGAAATATCGTACTTGTTCAGCTTTGAATTCCATCCCGGCGCGTTATTCATCAAGTTGGGCACGAAGAGATTTCCCTCCCCCGCGAACGCACTCTCGTTCAGGAACGCGTTCTGGACAAAGTCCCTCACCACCCGTATCTCCAGGTCGATCTCCTCCATGCTGCGATTCCCGCGCCGTTCCCACTCCATCGCCTGCCTTTTGGCCAACTTAAAACTACTTCTGGGCAGCGTTACCCCCATCTCCGGCAGGAAAATCATCTCCGGCTGCACGTAATCGCTTGCCCCTCGCCAGTTCCGCACGTACGTCGCGAACGACACCGGCGTCTCCACCAGCGTCAACCGCCGGAAGGGATAATCGCGATTCTTCCTCACCTCGTAATCGTCGCGCATCCACCGCAACGTGGAAGCCAGCGTGTCGGATATGAGCGGGAGATCCTCCGAAAAATAATCGTGTCCCTTGAAATAATAGAGCGCTATCTCCAACGAATCCAGCATCATCCCCTTCCGCTCGTAATCCCCCATCACCAGGCTGATCGACGACAAGGGGCTTTCCGGTTCAAACACCAGCGTATCCCCCGCGTCCCTCGCGCTCCCTTGCGAGAGCACCATCGGCTGCCGCGGATCCACCACCCGCAGCGAGAAACGCGTAAAATCCTTCCTTATATTATACAAACTCTCCGGGTTCACGGGCGCCGCCCCCACGGGATACCACATCGACTCCGGCGTCAGCAGCGTGAAGCGATCCCCCACGAACGCGTAATGCTTCCCGAAGCGCAACACGCTATTCCCCGTCTTCGTATCATAAAACTCCTTCTCGGGCACGTCCAGGTAACAGACACTCTCGCTCACCTCCCCCGCGTAATCCATCACCACGTTCATCTCCTGCCGCGGCTCCAGCGTCGTCTCCACCACCACCACCTGCCCGTCCCGGCGGAACGACAGCGCCCCTCCCCCCGCGTCCACCAGCCGCGTCACCTCCAGCGACGGGTTCAGGTAAAGCAACACGGGCGAAGCCGTCTGATCCTCCCGGTTACACAACCGGAGGTTCGCCCTCACGTCAATCCTCTCCCCCTGTTGCCGGAGCGACAGGTCGGCAGCCTCCAGCGTCACCCCCACCGACGAGGCGTACTGTCTATAGCGCGCCAGCAACCCGGCACGCTCCGCGTCCACCCGTTGGAAATCGTGAAGATAAACGCCGCACGCCACCGCGCCGGCACACGCCAGCAAGCACCCCGCCACCACCAACCTCACCTGACCACCCGCGCGCTGCGGCAGCCGGTTCATCAGCATCACCGTGAGCGCCAACGCCCCCACCCCCACCAACAGGAACGCACCCCGTTGCAACAAATAGAGCGACAACCCCGGGTGCCCCAGCACCCCGGAAAAGACATTGGGCAGCGTCACCGCGAAAAAATCAAACGCCCCGTGTCCCTCCTCGCCAAGGTAAACCAGCGTCACCCCCACGTACCCCAGCAGCAGCACCATCGTGATGGCCTGATTCCGCGCCAGGCTCGTCACCAGGAACGAAACACCCAGCACGAACACCAGCGACGGCACCGACAACGTGAACAAATAGAAAAAATAAACCCACGGATCAAACCCCGACTCGCTCGCGAACACGTTAATAAAAGCCGCCACCGCCAGCGCCAGCACGTTCAGCGACACGAACACGCGAATCACCCCCCACGTCTTCCCCGCGATATACTCCGTGTTACTCACCGGTCGCACGTAAATCACCTCGGCCGTATCCAGTTTCTTATCCCGCTTCATAAAATCGCCCGCCAGGAAAATCGCGATAATCGACTGCGCGATATTAAAAATATAGACATTCACGAAAGGAATCGAGCACGACAGCGCCACCATATCCCAGCGGTACATTCCCCCCTGATTAATCATATTCGACTGCGACCCAAGGTGCATCATCGTGATCGCCACCAGCGCCAGCACCGAAAAAATACGAAACAGCCAGCTCCTCCTCAGCAACTTCACCTCGTAGCGGGCAACCCCCGCGACATTATGCAAGCTCATCGCGCCCCCCTATTGATACAACGCCGTCTCCCGGATCGCGTCGGCCTGCATATTCAGCTTATCCTTCAGCAGGTAATCCATGTAATACACGTACGCGTGCTCCAGGTTCGGCTCGATAGCCTTGCAAGCATACCCTGTCACCTCCTCGGCCACCACCTGGATCTCCAATCCGCCCTCCACGGGAATCGTCGAAATCACCGGGTAGCGCTCCTTCACCCCCTCGTACTCGAAATCAGTCACGAAAATCTCCCACACCTTCCCCCGCGCCAGCTCGATCATCCGGTCGGGCGACCCCTCGAACTTCAACTGCCCGCGGTTCAGCAGCGCCAGCTTCTTGCACGTGCTCGAAATATCCCCCACGATATGCGTCGACAGGATAATCACCGTCTCCCGGTCGCTCACGTCCGCCAGAATATTCCGGAACCGGATCCGCTCCTCCGGGTCAAGCCCCGTCGTCGGTTCATCCACGATAATCACCTTCGGCGACCCCAGCAGCGCTTGCGCGATACCCAGCCGTCGTTTCATCCCCCCCGACAAGCGGCTCGCCCACCGGTCGCGCACCTCGAACAGCCCCACCCGCCGCAGCATATCATCCACCGCCTCGCCCCTCACCCGTTTCCCGCGGATCCCGGCCAGCGCCGCCCCGTAATCCAGGAACTCCCACGTCTTCAACTTCTCGAAAAAGCGGAAATCCTGCGGCAGGTAACCCAGCAGCGAGCGGATCTCCCGCCGGTCGCGCCCGATATCATACCCGTCATACATCACCGTCCCCGCCGTGCACCCTTGCAGCAGCGTCATGATGCGCATCAGCGTCGTCTTTCCGGCCCCGTTCGGGCCTAACAAACCAAACATCCCCGGATCTATCTCCAGGTTAATATTGTCCAGCGCCTTTTTTCCCCCGGCGTAGACCTTGTCCAGATTTTTAATTGTGATATGCATAGCGTTCGTGTTTTTGTTCCGGGATAAATGTAAGCCCGTATTTTTTGAAAACATGTTAACGATTCGTGAAAACTATCTGCCCGATCTGACACTTTTCCCGTCAAAAGGTTTAGTTGTTAAGAAAAGATTAACAAACGCGCGACACTTGCCTGGCGCGGGCGGGCAACCTCCTCCAGGTGCGGCGACGCCCCCGCGTGCCGGCGGCAACAATCGTCCCGCGTCGGCAGGCAGGGGCGTCGGGCATCACCTCGCGATCGTCAAGGCGCGCCATCGGCAGGCGCCACTCACCGCGAATCCCGCTCCCAGATGAGGGTAATCTTAAACGTGTAAGTACCCAGATCCCCCTCGTCCGAACTCAAGTCCGAGCTTTGAATATAAAAAGTAATCTGCCGGGGGGCGATATCGAAACTCATCGTCTTCGTGTACGAGCGGTTATTATAAGGAAGACTCTCCGTGAAAGGCAACGTCTTCAGCACCTCGTACTCCCCGTTCCCGTCACTCTCCAGGATATAAACGGCGCCCAGCACCGTCCCGTCGCGATAAATCCCCGTCCCCAGTTCGGGATAATCCATGATGCACTCGAAGCGATTATAATCGCTATTCCACTGCCAATCGCGCCGGTAGACGGTAAACTCCGCCGTCTCTATCTCGGTGCCATTCTCGAAAGTACATCCCGCCATGCTCGCCGCCACCAGCGCCAGCAGCAGGAAATTTCGTCGTTTCGTCTCTTTTGTTTTCATCTCGCGTGTTGTTGGTTACTTCGCGAAAATATCTAAATTTTCGACAACATCCAAACAACCGGCGGGGACGCCACGAACAAAAGCGGGCGACGCGTCACCCTCGACCGTCGCCCGCCCTATCATGGAAACCCCGCCCGTCACCAGATATCCGCCCGGCGCTCCTCCGGCAAAAACAGCGGATCCCCCGGCGCCACGCGGAAAGCCTCGTACCACGCCGCCACGTGCGGCAGCGTCCCGTTCACCCGCCACCGTCCCAGCGAGTGCGGATCCGAACGCGTCAACACCCGCACCTGCTCCTCCCGCGTATTCGCCGCCCACAAAGCGGCATAAGCCAGGAAAAACCGGCACGACGGCGAGAACCCGTCAACCTCCCGCGGCTCTTCTCCCGCCGTCGCGCGTTGCAGCGCGTCATACGCCACCTCGATCCCGCCCAGGTCGGCAATATTCTCCCCCAGCGTCAGCCGCCCGTTCGCCTTCAACCCCGGCAGCACCTCGATCGCGTCAAAATGATCAGCCAGCACCCGCGTCCGCTCCACGAAATTCTCGGCATCCGCCGCCGTCCACCAATCCCTCAAGTTACCATCCTTATCATACTGTCGCCCCTGGTCATCGAACCCGTGCGTCATCTCGTGCCCGATCACCACACCGATAGCCCCGTAATTAAACGCGTCATCCGCGTCCATGTCAAAAAAAGGATACTGCAGGATACCCGCCGGGAAACAAATCTCGTTCGTCGACGGGTTATAATAAGCATTCACCGTCTGCGGCGTCATCAGCCACTCCTCGCGATCCACCGGCTTCCCCGCCTTCTCCGCCATCCGCGCGTACGCGAACTCCGTCGCCCGCGCCACGTTCGCCCAGTAAGAATCCCTCTTGATCTCCAGCGCCGAATAATCCCTCCACTTATCGGGATACCCCACCTTCACGCGCACCGTCGCCAGCTTCTCCATCGCCCTCGCCTTCGTCTCCTCGCTCATCCACTTCAGCCCCCGGACGCGCTCGCCCAGCGCCTCCTGCAGGTGCCGGACAAGCGTCACCATCCGCTCCTTCGCCTCCGCGGGAAAATACTTCTGCACGTACATCCTCCCCACCATCTCGCCCAGCAACCCGTTCACCGTGCCGACAGACCGTTTCCATCGCGGCTGCATCTCCTCCTTCCCGGAAAGCGTCCTCCCGTAAAAATCAAAATTCCTCTCCGCGAACGCGTCCCCCAGCTGATCGGCAGCCGCGTCAATCACCTTCCACTGCAAGTAACACTTGTGCGTCTCCAGATCCACCTCCTCCAGCATCCCGGCAAACGCCTCCAGCGCCTCCGGCTGCCCCACGTTCACCTCCTCTTGCGGAGCGAACCCCGCCGCCTCCAGGTACGCCCCCCAATCCACCCCCGGCACCCGCCGCTGCAGCTCCTCCACCGACATCTTGTTATAATTCGCCAGCGGGTCGCGCAGCTCCACGGCACTCCTCGACGCCGTCGCCAGCCTCGTCTCCACCTCCATCACCCGCGCCGCCGCCATCGTCGCCTCCCCCTCCTCGAACCCGGCCAGCGCGAACATCGCCGCCACGTGCTCCCGGAAAGCCGCGCGAATCCCTCGCGTGTGCTCGTCCTCGTCCAGGTAATACTCTCGCTCGCCGAGACTCGTCCCCCCCTGGTAAGTATTGACGATATTCACCTCGCTATTCCCCGGGTCGGCATCCACGTAAAGCGCGAAATAAGGATCGAACCCCTGCCTCCTCATCCTCGCGGCCAGCGCCGGGATCTCCCCCCTCTCTCTCAGCGCCGCCACCCGCTCCAGGTCGGCGCGGACGGGCGCGGCCCCCTCCGCGTTCAACTTCGCGCTATCCATCGCCACGGCGTACAGATCCCCGATCTTCCGGGCATCCGACCCCTCCTCCGCCCGTCGCGCGGACAACTCCTCGATCAACTCGCGCAACCGGGCGCGATTATTCTCGGCCAGCAGGTCGAACGACCCGAACCGCGCGTACTCCCCCGTCAGCGGGTGTTTCTCCATCCACCCCCCGCAAGCGTATTGATAAAAATCGGCCCCGGGTCGAGCCGTCCTGTCAAGATTTTCTAAAATAATCCCGGAATGTTTATCGTCACACCCGAGCGCGGTTACAGCCATCATAGATAAGATTTGAATCGTTTTTTTCATGAAATTATATTGTTAAAACCATCCCCCCTCCTCCCGGGACGGGGGACGCGAAGATACAAGAAATCGGCGAAAACCAAAGCCAACGAGGCGCCCGGTGCCCTCCCCCTCGCGCCCTTCCTCGCATGTGCACCCCGCCAACAACACCCTGCCGACAACACCCCGCCACCGACCGGAAAATACTGTAGGGGCGACCCTTGCAGGCGCCCTTCCCCGCGTGTGCGCCCCGACGATGATACCGGTAAACCCGTGAGGGTGGCCCGGAGGGCCTGATTTGCATAACCGTGGGTCGTTGACCCACGGAAAGACGGCATCATATACTTCTGCCTGAAAGGCAGGACTGTATTAATAATAGTCCTGCCTTTCAGGCAGGGATTCACGAGGTCGTTTTTTGCCGCAAGCCGCGCTACGCTTGCATGCGGTTATGCAAATCAGGCCCTTCGGGCCGCTAAATGTGCGCCGCCCCCGCGGGATATCGCCGGGTTATGCTGTAGGGG
>JAIRXZ010000075.1 GCA_031267995.1 Odoribacteraceae bacterium
CGAGATAACTCCTGTCTCGCGCGAGATAGCCTCGATTTCACGCGAGATTATCTCGATTTCGCGCGAATTTTTCCCTCACTCGCGCGAGACGGTGACGATCTCTCGCGAAATGGAGATGACCTCGCGCGAAACGGCGGCGATCTCGCGCGAAATCGGGATAATCTCTCGCGAAATCGGGGCTATCTCGCGCGAGATAACTTTCATCTCGCGCGAGATAATTCCTGTCTCTCGCGAGACAACTCCTGTCTCGCGAGAGATACGGGCGGCTTTGGGCGGGTCAAGGCCTCCTCCCGGTGACTTCAGGGCGTTTTCGCGCCCGTTTTTTTTACTTTTATTCATATTTAATCCCCCCGCGGGGGCGTTGATTTTAAGTTTTTATTAACAAGCGATGGCGTCCGGCGTGCCGGCGTCGCTACCTCTTGATGGTGAACGAGACCTTTTGACCTTGCGGCGAGATGCTCACGGGCAAGGCGCCGGCCGGTTCGCGGACGTTTTCCACCGTCATTCGGACGTTTTTCTCCACCTCGTCCGTGTTGTAAAGCACGACGCCGGAGAGGGTTACGGTGCTGTGGTTGCCGTTGCCGTTGATGCGGAGGTCGTGCTGGTTGGTGAGGACGAAGTCCGTGCCGGGGCGGGCGGAGGCGTCGTCGTCCACGGTGAAGGTGACGAGGATGTCGCTTCCCGTGGTGTTGGTGAGCAACGCCCCGTCGGAGGCGCGGTGCAGCGAGAGGTTGAAGAATCCGGCAACCACGTTGTTGTCAACGCGATGGTCGCCGAGGGAGGTGGCCGCGATCATCGCCGGCTGGTCGATGACGGTGCCGACGCAGGTGAGTACCGGGCTTTCAAAGGAGACCTTGGTGCCGCTGATGGCGTGGATCTTGTCGAAGTTGATGACGACGGTCTTGGATAGCTCGTAGCGCATGTCGTTCAGGGTTTTGACCCCGAACAGCCCGCTCTGTTTTCCTACCGGTATGGTGATGCGCGGGGTGATGCCCATGTCGAAGTCGAGGGCGTCGGCCGTTCCCTCGCCGTAGCTGCCGTCGAAGATGATGCCGGCGCCGGTGGCGTTGGTGAGGGGGGTGCCGTCGGTTTTGAAGATGCCGATTTCGTAGATGATGTCCTTCTGGTTTTCAACGCCATCGGTGGTGCGCAGTAGCTTGACGATGGCTTGTTGATCCTCGATGATTCCCTTGCCGACGGGTTTCACGAGGTAGCTTTGGGTGACGCCGGAGAGGGCTACCTGAAATTCCTTGATTCCCTCGACGAAGTTGTTGGCCTTGATGGGTATTTCCACGTTTTGCTTGATGGAGTACTGGCTGCTTTCGCCCTTGGCGGGGATGAAGGAGAGTTGCCCCTTGGCGGGGGTGAAGTTGTCGGTTTCCGTGGCGGTGACGGCGCGGGTGGCGTAGGCGACGCCGACGGGGAGGGGGACGCCTTCTTTGTTGGTGAGGAAGCCGGTGAGGTTGACGGTGAAGACGGCGGTGGTGAGGCCGTTGGCCGGTTTGGTGATTTTGACGTCGGAGATGTAGAGGCCGTGTCCGAGCTTGACGACGCGGTTTTCCATGTCCCAGAATACGACTTCGCCGGAGGGGGCGACGAGGGTTCCGTTGTAGAAGGATGCTTTGTTTTCAGCGATGTAGCCGCCGGAGAGGGGGTCGCCGAAGGAGGAGTAGACGCTGACGCGTCCTTCGCGACGGGAGAGGAGGGTGATTTCGCCGCCGTTGTTTATCTTGATGTTGTCGAAGGCGCCGTCGATAACGCGCTCGAAGTCAACGGCGCCGGTGCCCGCGACGCGGATGAATTGGCCGCGGTAGGTGGTGGGGTCGAAGGTGGTGACGGTGGCTTCTGCCGTGTTGGGGTCGATGGCGGCGCCGGCGAGGGTGCCGGGTACGGCTTTGGTGTAGAGCGATGTGCCGTCGCCGCGAAGGATGGAGATGTATCCCTTGTTTTCGCCGTTTCCACCCAGGAGTATGGCGCCGTTGCGGGCGACGGAGAGGTGTTCGAGGTAGGCGCTGCCGGAGGGGGGGATGACGGTTTTGCCGAAGATGATGTCGCCCTCGGGACGCAGTTTGTAGACGATGCCTCCTTCGGCGGTGGAGTTGCCGATGACGATGGCGGATCCGTCTTGGACGCTGACGCGGAGGCCGGTGAAGACGAGGCCGCGGGCGGGAAGGTGGGTGGTGTAGAAGGGGTGTCCGGCGTTGTCCAGGCGCACGACGCTGGCTTCGCCGGTTTCGTCGGCGGAGGAGAAGGCGGCGCAGAGGTATTCGGCGTCGTTGCCGATGACTTCGAAGAAGGCGCAACGCTCGCCGGTGGGGGAGGCGTATTTGTAGACGATTTCGCCGGTGGGCGCCACTTTGACGAGGATGCCGCGCTTTTTCTCGCCACTGATGGGTTCGTAGCCGCCGAGGAGCAGGGCGCCGCCGCGGAGCGCCTCGCCGGTGGTGAAGGAGCTGCCCTCGCTGCCGAGGTAAAAGTCTAATTTGATGTTGCCCTGGCGGTCAAAGACGGTGGCGCGCGCCGTGGAGATGGCTTGCTTGGCCTTGGGCTTGGTTTGCATGGAGTAGCCCATGACGAGTACGCTTGTTTCGTCTACTTGCTTGACCTGGAGGATCTCCGAGTATCCGGCTAACGTTTTGGAGTAGATGACTTCTCCTACCCTGTCTAACCACGACAGGAAGGGGGTGAGGCCACTTTCTTTGCCCACGATCACGATTTCGTCTCGAAGCAGGCACACGTTTTCCAGCTTCACTTTCTCGCCGTATTTCTTGTCAAAAACAACGGGCATCGACTGCGCGCCGGCACGCAACCCCGACACAATCAATAAGATCAAAAAGAACCATCTTTGTACTTGTACTGTTTTCATATTAAAAGTTTTACATTTTGCCATCTTTTTCGTGCTGACTTCTTTTACGTGGCTTCCTTTATTTGGTTATTTGGCTATTTTTCAGTGTGTTTCGTGCTCCTCGTAGATGTCTACCCGGCGTGCGTCGGTGGAGGTGCGGGCGCTTTCGGGTTCTTCTTCCACTTGGTCGAAGATGGGTATTTTTCCCCGCCCGGCGGCGCGCATGGGGACGCGGACGCCCCTGTTTTTAAGGGCTTCGAGGACGATGTCGGCGCGACGCCGGGAGAGCGACAGGTTGTAGTCCTCTCCTCCAGCCTCGTCCGTGTAGCCGAAGATCCTGAGGGTGATGCCGGTGCGGTTGCCGTAGCTCCCGGCGAACTCGTCGAGCTGCTCGATGGCGCGCGGGGTGAGTTCCGCCTTGTCAAAGTCGAAGTGGAGCGACAGCAGCCGCTCCGGGAGGCGCAACGAGGCTTTTTGAGGTTTCGTCCAGCGGTTCATGAGGGATTGCTCCGTGTCGCCGAGGTAGGGGATGTTGTTGGAAAGGCGCGTGCCCTGGAATTGGTAGCTGTAGACGTCGTTTTGCGTCCCCAGGTTGCGGTCGGAGATGATGTATCCCGATTTTTCGTCAAGGGGGTACATGTAAAAGTCGTTGAATACCGAGTTGACCGGGTGTGGAAAGTGCTGGGGGGCAGGCAACGTGCCCTCGGCGTGCGGGACGTGGAAAAGATCGTAGCCCCCGAAGCCGGAGTGCCCGTTGGAGGCGAAAATGAGTTCGTCGCGAAAGAGGACGGGGGCAATTTCGTCTCCCTCCGTGTTGATTTCCGGCCCCAGGTTGAGGGGGCGCGTCCAGGCTTTTCGCGCTTCGTCCCAGTGGATTACGTAGAGGTCGAATCCCCCGTAGCCACCCGGCATGTCCGAGGAGAAAAACATCGACAGGCCGTCGCGAAAGAGGAACGGGTAGGTGAAGGAGGCGCCCTCCTCCTGCGGGAAAAGAGGGGCGAAACGGCTGTAACGTCGCCCTCCTTTGTCTAATTTGGAGTAGACTAACCTGGATTTAAAGGGGTTGTCCTCGCCGAGGATGATCTGATCCGGGGTTTCGTACTGCAAAACGGCAGAAACCATCAACCCGCGGCGGGAGGAGAAGGTGGCGGGGCCTCCCTGCAAATCCCTGGGGACAAGGTGGAAGGGGCTGGCCTTGCCCGCGCCGGGGAGGGGGTTGTGCCCCTCCTCCATTTCGTAATAGCGGATGCGGTGGAAGAATAGCTTTTCCGACGGGTCGAATCCGTGGTTGCTCCGCACCAGGAAGCGTTTGCCGTCCAGCTCGCCGATGAGAAACTCGGTGCCGCCGCCGGTGGAGGGGAGCAGCGTGGTGGCGTAGCTTTTTTCCGCCGCGATGTTGTGGCGCTTGGTGAGCACGTCCAGGACGTTTTTGTAACGCTGGTGCCGACTGAAGATGTTCTTGTACATGTAACTCAGGCACACCGCTTCGGCTTTTTGGTCGCTGCCCGTGAAGCGGTGGGCGTCGATGAAATCGCACACGTCCTTGACCGTGGGCAGGTCTTCGTCCTTTTCCACCACTTTGGTGTAGTGGAGGATCGCCAAGTCGTAGCGACTTACCATAAAGTAGAGCCGCGCGACCTTGAGGTGGAGCGCTCCCGTGCCGCCTTCCCGCCTGATCAGCGATTCGTAGAGCGACATGGCCTTGTCGTACCTGTGGCGAAGGAAATAGGTGTCGGCGCGCTTTTCTAATCCCGATCGTCTTCGCTCTTTTTCCGATTCTCGCGCGACGCTCCCTCCCGCGAAAAACGCGAGGAGCGCGAGGGTCATCACCAGCCGGTTTATCGTGTAGTTTTTCATGGTCAACGGAACAAACTGTACACCAGGTGAACCCCGAACTTGGTGGGGCCAATCCACACCTTGGTAATTTTTGACTCTAACGGGTAGTCGCGATACTCGCCGCCCAGCAGAAATTTGTCGTACTGCAAGTGCGCGTAACCAATCCCGATATTCACGTCCACGCGAAACCGCGGGGAGAGGTAGAATTTGTAGCCGGTGGAGATGCCCCCGGAGACGCCCCAACCCGCGTTTCGGAAATTTTCCGCCGCCTTTTTCTTGAACAGTCCGACGTTGAACTCCCCGTACAGCGCGTACGGCCCCACGTAAAAACCGTCCCACGAATCGTCGGTGTAATAATAAGGAGGGGCAATGTAATACCTGAAGTCGACGCTGGTCACCAGCGCCCTGAACACCTCCTCGTGCTGTTTGAACATGTAGGGCATCCACAGCACCTCCCCGTTCACCGTGAACTGGCTTCCCATCGTCCACTCTATTCCCGCGTTCGGACTGCCCGCCAACCAAAGGGGAAGATTCACCTTCACGGCCTGCGCCCGCGCCCCAAGCGAGCAACAGAGCAATAGACTTCCTATCGCGAAGCATTTAAAGACTGAACTCATTTCCGTTTGTTTTTTATAGTTCATATTTCCCTGTCAGAGTTAGAAATGTCCTCGTCCCAACCCACGATGTCCACGCGAACAACGGTGTAGGATTCCACCTCCAAAATCACCCGCCGACCGTGTAACAGGCGCAACGGCAGGTTCGTGTGTAAATCCCGCATCTCCACGGGGATCGTGCTGATCACGCTTCCGTCATCGTCCAGGAACTTGACGTGCGAGGTGATCAAGCTCCCCTCCAGCGACGGGAAGGCGCGAAAGTCTACCTCCAGTGTCCGGTTGTCCGCGCGTTGCACCGCCGTCTTTTCGATAAAGAGATAATCGTCCTCGCTGAAACGGGAGGGGAGCGTGTCCAGCGACAACTCCTGCCGGGTGCCCACCCCCCGCGTGACCACCTGGGCGAAAGCCACGCGCGACGCGTTGCCGGGGAAATTCTTGAACCTCATGGTAATTCTCCCCGCGTACATCTCCATCTCCGCCGTGTCCACGCGCGTACCCTTCGCCCGGCCAATCTCCGGGGAAAGTTTTCGTGAAAACACCTCGAGAGGCTCCGCGTACGCATCCTCCGTGCAATCGTCAAAGAGAATCTTCCCCGCCGCGTCCTCCACCCGCCAGCTCTCCAGGCAAGCCGTTTCCAGCTGGTCGATCCCCGCGAGGGGCATCCCCCCCGCGTCGGTATAACAAAACACCGTGTACCTCCCCGGCGCCAGCTTGAAACTAAAATTCCCGGTAACCACGCGGGGATCGCCATCGAAAGGTCGCTCCGCGTACCGCGTCTTCACCAACCTCCCGGCCTCGTCATACACCAGCACGCGGCAATCCTCCACCGTGCCGAGCTGCACCCCGGGGACGAAAACCTGGTAATTCATCTCGTCCACGAAATAATCGAACGTGCATGACATCACCCAGCCGGCACCCAGCAGCACCATGAGAATCCTCTTTACCATTTCATTTGTTTAAGTATTGGAAAGGAACGTCTTGAAGAGCGACGATGCCAGGCTCTAAAGATCCATATCCGCGGCCGTGATATTGGACGACCAGCTTTCGGGCGCCGAGAAATCGATGTGCAACTTGCCCTCCTGCGCGGGCGTCACCGGCACCACGGGCGATCCACCGGACAACAACGTCAAGTTCACCTCCCGGATGGCATTGGGGACGAAAGCCTTCTCGATCAACCCCGACCAGTAAACGGGAGCGCCACCCGGCGCCGTCACCGTCGACAAATCCTCCAGAACGTGACCCACCGCCGCGTGCCCGGCCAACACGATAAAATACTTGCGCGAAGCGTCCGCCTCCACGTCCGTCGCCTCGTTAGCCCTTCCCCCGTCGTTGGGAAAAACAACCACGTCCCGCCACAGCGTGAACCCGTTATTCAAAATATTCGTGGTGCTGTACCCCGACGTGGGATTGACGGTCAAAAACGTGCTTGCGCCGCTTCCCGCCACCATCACGCGCGTGTTATTGGACGTCGCCGCCACCCCGCCCCCGGTGCCCCGCGCGATCCTCATCTTGTCGGGCAGCGTGTACACCAGCAACAGGGCGTTATCATGCGCGAAATTCACGTCGTCATTATCATTTCCCTGCCCGTCCTTCGTCCTCACGCGCACCCTCATCAGCGACACCTCCCGCCTCAGCTTCAGGGGCGAAGAGGTCAAATCCGTCGTCTGCCCGGAAGCCACCGTCACCGGCCCCGCGTACGCCATGAACACCTCGGCAGGCTCCTGCCAGGCGCTATTCGCGTTGAGAATCGTCCCCAGGGAAGCCGGAAAACCCCCGGTCAACTGCTTGTGATAAATCCCCAGGTTATTCACGTCCAGGCTGCGGACATTCATGGCCGTCCACTCGCTCGCGGGCGTCCCGGCGGCCACCAGCGAGGTCGTCACCGCGTCGCTACCGCTCTTGGCGTTCGCCACCACCGCGATCGTGTAAGTACCCGTCGGCACCATCGACCACATGAACTTCGAATCATTTTGCTTGGGCTTGATCACCTCCGAAAACCGCACCACCCCGGCGGCATCATACAGGAACAGCTGCACCTGCTTGATGTTATCCCAGGAAGTCTCCGGGATGGCCGTTGTTTGAGGCGCCCTCGAGGACGCTCCTTCAAATGAAATCGTGGTGATGATTGTCCCCGTCTGGGGAACCTGGTCGTCTCCTTTTTTGCAGGAAACCAGAATCGAAACAATTACAAAAAAATGCAACGCGCCGCGCGCGAAACTCGTTACTTCCATCGTCTTTCGTTTTTTTAATTATACTGTCTGTGTGCGCGCCACCGTTTTTCGTCCTCCTGTTTGAAACAGATTCGTGCCGATAAACGTGCCCGACGCGAGCAGGACAAAGTTACTCTTGTTAGCGACACGACAAACAAAAAGATTGTATTTTTTCGCGCTATTTTTTTCGCCTTGTTTACCACGCCGTTACACGTTTCCAGGGAGCTTTCACTGCCTTTTTTCGCCTCCCGCGTTCCCTCCTTTCCCGTCAATCCCCGTCCCTCGCGCGATAAAAAAAAGCCGCTCGCGTGAGGATTTCCTGAATCCGTTCAGGCGCGATAAATAGGGGTCAAACGGCTCCCGCGACATATCGTGCAGAGATCGTGGTGCTTGAGATGTAGGATCCGGTACGCGGGATGGCAACTCTGGCACTTGAAATAACTTCCGTGACACATGGGATGAAAGCTATCACACGTGGGATGAAAGCCATCCCACGTGGGATGAAAGCTATCACATGTGGGATGAAAGCTATCACACGTGGGATGAACTCTATCCCACATGGGATGAACTCTATCCCACGTGGGATGAACTCTATCCCACGTGGGATGAAC
>JAIRXZ010000086.1 GCA_031267995.1 Odoribacteraceae bacterium
AAGTTATTGTTTCATTCTTTGTTCCGCTTCAATCATTTCAGCTGGAGATATATGAACAATTTGTACGTATATTCCCCGAAAATGGATGCGAAAACAAATCGTAAAATCGAAAAAAAGTCCCCAAGCAAAGACTTTTTAACGCAAACAGACCGGAAACAGGGGCAAAAGTCGCCCCGTGCCGCCTTGTCCTTTCGCGTGCACGGGGTGAAAATTCGCTCCAACGGGAGCGCGGGTGGGGGTGATTTTATGCCCGCGGGGGGTGGTTTATCGCGGGGTCGGGTGTTGGGGGAGGGACGGGGGTTATTTGTCCCCCATGATGACGTCGAAGAAATCCGAGTAGGCGTCGATATAATCCTCCTCGCCGGGGTTTTCGAGCAGTGGTTTTCCCGTGTCGATGGCGAATTGCCTGAGTTCGTCCGGGATGTAGTCGTGGTGGAACACGATGCCGTCGGCGTACTGGAAGGCGAGCTTGTGGAGGTTGAAGTGGGAGGGTTCCTTCACGAGGTCGAGATCCTTGCGCGTGACGCCTCCCGTGAGGGCTTTTTCGGAGAAGGCGGGGTTGAGCGTGCCGGAGAAATAGTCGTTGTAGGTGGAGAAGACGACTTTCGATTTGCTGAACGCGGGGTCGTCGTAGTACTCCTTTTTCAGGTAGAGGGGCACCAGCGCCGAGAACCATCCCTGGCAGTAGATCAAGTCCGGCGACCAGCGCAGCTTGCGCACCGTCTCGAAGACGCCGCGGGCGAAGAATATGGAGCGTTCGTCGTTGTCCGGGAAGAGGTTTCCCTCGTCGTCCATCACGACGTGTTTTCGCTGGAAATAGTCGTCGTTGTCGATGAAATAGACCTGCATGCGGGCGGATTGTATGGAGGCCACTTTGATGATGAGGGGGTGATCCGTGTCGTTTATGATCAGGTTCATGCCCGATAGCCGGATGACTTCGTGCAGTTGGTTGCGCCGTTCGTTGATGCAACCGTAGCGGGGCATGAACGTCCTGATCTCTTTGCCTTTGTCTTGTATTCCCTGGGGCAGGTATCTGCCGATGTGGGCCATTTCCGACTCCGGCAAATAAGGCACGATCTCTTGTGATATGAATAAAACTCGTTTCTTGGCCATGGCAACTATTTTCCTAAAAATCACACAAAGATAGTGATTTCGCTTTAGATTTCAAAACACTACGCTCAAATAAAAGTGGACGGCGAGGGGGGTGGCGAGGGATTTTGTTTGGCGGGGGAAGATTTATACTTTTGTGCCTAAAATCGTTAACATCACTATCACGGGGCATGGGAAAAGGATCGGACAGGGGAAATGTTTTTCAACCATCACCGCATGGCCAGGCATAATGTTTTGGGGAGGCTGGGGGAGGACAGGGCGGCCGTTTTCCTGGCGGAGAGCGGCTGCACGATCCTCGAACGCAACTGGCGGGCGGGGCGGGCGGAGGTTGATTTTATCGTTCTCGACGGGGAGGAGATCGTGGTGGTGGAGGTGAAGACGCGGGCGCGGCCGGTGGAGCGTCCCGCCGAGTTGCTCTCCCCGGGCAAGTGCCGGAATTTGCTGGCGGCCGGCGAGGCGTACCTGGCGACGCGCGGGATCAGGCGCGAGATTCGGTTTGATTTGATTGTCGTGTGCGGGAGGGGGGAGATGCGGGTGGAGCGTTTCAGGGACGCGATCAAGTTGTTTTAGAATGCCGGGATGCTTTCATGTTTTAATGGTGTGTGTGTGACTGTAGTAAGGCTGAATAGCAATCCCGGCATGGAGTATTATTCATTTAAAAGCTGCGCTAAAGTAGGGCATTATATCGACACGGCAAAATTTTTCGGCGAAAAATCGACTATTTTTTTTACATTTGAAAAAATTTAAAATACCACGTTATGACAACTATTAAAGCAAAGTACCTGGGAAACCTGCGGGTGGAGTGCACGCACGTGCAAAGTGGAGCGAAATTGATCACGGACGCGCCTACCGATAACCGGGGGAAGGGCGAGGGTTTTTCCCCGACGGATTTGTGCGCTACCTCCCTGGCCACGTGCGTGATGACGATCATGGGAATCTACGCCCGCGAGCACGCCCTGGACATCACCGGCACGGAGATCGAGATCACCAAGCGCATGTCCGACGAACCGCGGCGCGTCGGGGAGATTGATATCATTTTTCACATGCCCGACCGGGAGTTCACGATCAAGGACAAGACCATCCTGGAGCGCGTGGCGCACACCTGCCCCGTCCACCTGTCGCTGAGCGAGGAGGTGCGGCAGAATTTCACCTTCCGCTGGAGGCGCTGACGGCTGCCCGGCCGCCATTTTTTATTACCTTCGCGGCCATTAAATGATACTGTATGGGCGATAGCACTTTATTAGAGAAGTTGGAGGCGTTTTACATCCGCTTTCACGAAATCGGGCAGTTGATCACCGACCCCGGGGTGATCCAGGACATGCCCCGTTTCGTGAAGCTAAACAAGGAGTACCGCGAGCTGGAGCAGGTGGTGGAGGCCGCGAACGTGCTCAAAAACGGGATGAAAACGTACGACGAGGCGCGAGAAATCCTGGAGCGCGAAAGCGACAAAGAGCTGAGAGAGATGGCCGAGGCCGAAATCGAGGAGTTGAAATCGCGCCTGCCTGAGTGGGAGACGAAGATCAAGCTGCTGCTGGTGCCGGCCGACCCGGAGGACGGGAAAAACGTCATCCTGGAGATCCGCTCCGGCACCGGTGGCGACGAGGCCTGCATCTTCGCCGGCGACATTTTCCGCATGTACGCCAAATTCGTCGAGGCCAGGCGTTGGAAAATGGAGATCACCAACGTCAGCGAGGGCGCCTCCGGCGGCTACAAGGAGATCGTGGCAAACATCTCCGGCAGCGGCGTTTACGGCATCATGAAATACGAATCGGGCGTACACCGCGTCCAGCGCGTCCCCGCCACCGAAACGCAGGGCAGGGTACACACCTCCGCCGCCACCGTCGCCGTGCTCCCCGAAGCCGAGGAGGTGGACGTGGAGCTAAACCCGGCGGACATCCGCAAGGACACCTACTGCTCCTCAGGCCCTGGCGGTCAGTCGGTAAACACCACCTACTCCGCCATCCGCCTGACCCACGTGCCCACGGGCATCGTCGTCACCTGCCAGGACGAAAAATCGCAAATCAAGAACCTCGCCAAGGCCATGAAAGAGCTGCGCTCGCGCATCTACGCCATTGAATACCAGAGATACATGGACGACATCGCCTCCAAGCGCAAAACGATGGTCTCCACCGGCGACCGCTCCGCCAAAATCCGCACCTACAACTACCCGCAAGGGCGCGTCACCGACCACCGTATCAACCTCACCCTCTACAACCTACCCGCCATCATGGACGGCGACCTCGACGAGATCATCGAAAAACTCCAAATCGAAGAAAACACCGAACGCCTCAAAGAGAGCGGATTTTAACCCCCCAAAAAAATGAATTACATCGAATTAGTAGCATCGATACAGCGCAAACGCTCCTTCCTCTGCGTGGGGTTGGACTCCGACGCCCGCAAAATCCCCGCCTGCCTCGCCGGCGAGCCGGACCCCGTCTTCGCCTTCAACCGGGAAATCGTCGACCACACGGCGCACCTCGCCATCGCCTACAAGCTGAACACCGCCTTCTACGAATGTCGCGGCGCCGCCGGCTGGCAATCCATGGAGCGCACCGTCAACTACATAAAGGAGCGTCACCCCGACCAATTCGTCATCGCGGACGCCAAGCGCGGCGACATCGGCAACACCTCCGAGATGTATGCCCGCGCCTTCCTCGAGGAGATGCCCTTCGACGCCATCACCGTCGCCCCCTACATGGGCGAGGACTCCGTGACGCCCTTCACCCACCGCCAGGGAAAATGGGTCATCCTCCTGGCGCTCACCTCCAACAAGGGAGCGAGCGACTTTCAATTCATGGAACAAAACGGGGAAAAACTCTACGAACGGGTGCTAAAACGCTCGCGGCAATGGGGCGACGCCGGCGACATGATGTACGTCATCGGCGCCACCAAAGCCGAGATGCTCGCCGACGTCCGCGCGCTGGTGCCCGACCATTTCCTGCTGGTGCCCGGCGTGGGCGCGCAAGGAGGCAGCCTGCGGGAAGTCGCCCGCCACGGGATGAACGCCCGTTGTGGCCTCATCGTCAACTCCTCGCGAGGCATCATCTTCGCCGACACCTCGGAACGCTTCGCCACCCGCGCCGGCGAAGAAGCCCTCGCCCTGCAGCGGGAGATGGCCACCCTCCTGCCAGCCCTCTAACGGGGCGATGCTCCCGGCAATCACCCCCCTCCAATCAACTCGTAACCGTACCGTGGCAGCGGCGCGTCCAGACAGCGCATCGCCCGTTCCTGGTTCATCCCGTCCAGCGGCCGGTGCGGGTACCCGAACGTCTCCTTGATCCCCGCGTTCACGAAAAACACCGCCCGGTCGACGGCCACCGGCAAGCTCTCCCCGTTCAACAAACACCCCGTCACCACGCTCGCGAAAGCATCCCCCGTCCCCGGGTACGACGCCGGCACCCGCTCGCAAGCCACCCGCCAGGCGCGCCCGTCCACCCGGTCAAAAGCCACCGTCGCCACCACCCCCTCCTCCTCGTGCGGCGCCGAGGTAACAATCACGTGCCGAGGCCCCATCGCGCTCAGCTCCTCGCACCAGCCGACAATCTCCGTCGGCGACACCCTCCCCCGCGGGTCGCGTCCCAGCAACAGGGCAGCCTCCGTCAGGTTGGGCGTGATCACCCCGGCTCGCCCGCACAACCGCCTCATACCCGCCACCATATCCTCCCCCGTGCCCGGGTACAGCGACCCGTGATCCCCCAGCACCGGATCCACCACCACGAAATTCCGCTCGTCGCCAAACGCCCGGAAAAAATCCTCCACCACCCCCACCTGCCGCGCCGACGCGATATAACCCGAATAAAGCGCGTCGAACCACAACCCCAGCGCCCGCCAATGCGCCACCGTTTCCACCATGAAATCAGTCAAATCCAGCGACCGGAACCCCGCGTACTCGCTATGCGCCGAAAGCACCGCCGTCGGCAGCGGGCACACCTGGATCCCCAGCCGCGACAACACCGGGATCACCACCGTCAGCGACGCCCGACCGTAACCCGACAGGTCGTGCACCGCCGCCACCCGCTTCACGGCATTCACCGCCGCCCCGCGCACGCTACCTCCTCGTCCTCAATCGCGTCGATCCTCCCCCCGTAGGAGATCGCCGCCCGGTTATTGCTATTGACATGCAAGAAACACGTCCCGTTCTCGTAAGCCTCCAGGGAAAACGAGAGGACGTCGCCAATCGCGTCGATCCTCCCCCCGTAGGAGATCGCCGCCCGGTTATTGCTATTGACATGCAAGAAGCACGTCCCGTTCTCGTAAGCCTCCAGGGAAAACGAGAGGACGTCGCCGCGGACGGTCACCGAGCACGAAAACTCCACGCGGTTCCCCGCGCGCCGGTGTACCGACTTGATCTTGACCCGCTCCACCCGTTCCCCCTCCAGCTCGAACCCACCCCCCTCGCCGTACGGCAGCGAGTACGCCCGGCCGAAAAATGGAAGTCGCCCCGTCACCACCGAATCCCTGAACACCAGCTCCCCCCGGTTGGCCACCAGCGACACGTGCCCCTCGCCGCCGAGCGTCGTCGACCCGTGTCGCGACTCGATAGTCACGCTACTATTCCCCGTCGGGTAAGCATCCGTCGCCTCCACGCGGAACTGCCTGCTCTCCACCAGTCTAACGATTTTGCCAAACGCGGCCGTATCTCCCTTCGTCCTCGCGCCGTCTCCGGCCAGCGATGGGGTAGCGAACGCCAACGCGCCCGCCGCCAGAATGAACCTTAATGTTTTCATGTCATCACGTGTAATGGTTTTTACTCTATATAACAATCTCGTCAACGAGAGAGGGACGATGCCCGCCCCCGTGTCACGCGAAGTTAAACGAATATTTCGGATCGTTCAAGAAACGCCGCCCCGCCCCCCCCCCGCGGGAACACCATCGAGAATTTCGCGCCCGGCACGAGGACGCGCCATGCCCCCCGACCGTGTAACGCCACCCGCCGCGACGCCTTCGCCACCCGCCTCGACGCGCCTTCACGATTCCCCCCGACCGTGTAACGCCACCCGCCACGACGTCCTCACCACCCGCCTCGACGCGCCTTCACGATTCCCCTCGACCGTGTAACGCCACCCGCCACGACACCCTCACCACCCGCCTCGACGCGCCTTCACGATTCCCCTCGACCGTGTAACGCCACCCGCCGCGACGCCCCCGCCGATGGCGCGCGCGGAAAGAGGGTACACGTGAAAAAGGGTGCACACACGGGCGCTCCCCTACAACATTCTCCAACGAACCGTAGGGGCGCACCTACGTGTGCGCCCTTTCCAGCGGGTGCATCCCGAGGATAACACCGGTAAACGTACCGCCGCGGGCGCGGGCTTGTAGCCCGTGCCACCACCGAAAGGCCACCTTTTCGTTGGCACGGACTACAAGTCCGCGCCAGCGGGATTTCATTGGATGATGCTGTAGGGGCGAAAAATCTTTCGCCCACCCGGTAGCCCTTCTCACGTTCGCGTGCGAGCGTGGGGTGGCATCGCCGGGTCATCGCCGGGTCATGCTATAGGGGCGCACCTGCGTGTGCGCCCTTCCTCTCGCGTGCCGCCCCCGTGGGAATATCGTCGGGTCATCGCCGGGTTATGCTGTAGGGGCGACCCTCGCGGGCGCCCCTCCCGCGTGTGCATTTCCGCTGGCGCGGGCTTGCAGCCCGTGCCACCACCGGAAGGCCACCTTTTCGTCGGAAAATGCTGTAGGGGCGACCCTCGCGGTCGCCCTTCCCGCGTGTGCATTTCCGCTGGCGCGGGCTTGCAGCCCGTGCCACCACCGGAAAGGCACCTTTTCGTTGGAAAATGCTGTAGGGGCGAATAATTATTCGCCCTTCCCCGCGTGTGCACCCCGACGATAACACCGGTAAACGTAGGGGCGCACCTCCGTATGCGCCCTTCCTTCCGCTGGCGCGGGCTTGCCGCCCGTGCCACCACCGGAAGGCCACCATTTCGTCGGAAAATGTTGTATGGGCGCACCACCCCGTGGGGCCGCCCCTCCGGCGGGTTAATTTCCGCTGGCGGGGGCTTGCAGCCCGTGCCACCACCGGAAGGCCACCTTTTCGTCGGAAAATGTTGTAGGGGCGCACCTCCGCGTGCGCCCTCGCCACGTTTCCCCTATCCCATCCCGGAACCCCATCCCCCCATCTACGGAAAAGGGCGCACACGCAGGTGCGCCCCTACAGCATGTTCCGACGATATGCTGTAGGGGCGACCCTCGCGGTCGCCCTTCCACGCGGTACGCGTCCCGGTAACAACATGTCGAGGGCGCACACGGAGGTGCCGCCCCTACAGCATACTCCAATGGCTTCGACAAGCTCAGCCACTGCGGCTATTATACGGTGGCTGAGCCTGTCGAAGCCCAAAGAACCCGCGCCACCAATCATGACCCCGGAGGTGGCACGAGCAACAAGCCCGCGCCAGCGAACGACATTTTCCGGCAACCCCGTAGGGGCGCACCTGCGTGTGCGCCCTT
>JAIRXZ010000096.1 GCA_031267995.1 Odoribacteraceae bacterium
TCCGCGCGAGTTTCTCCCTCCCCCGCGCGAGTTTCCTTTCCCTCCGCGCGAGTCTCTTTCTTCCCCGTGAGCATTTCATTCTCCCCCGCGCGCGTTTCCCGTCCCCCCGCGCGAGGCGGCGCGTTCTTCGCGCGTCAACGTCGGGCACGCGCTTGCGTATTCCGGCGAGAGGGGCGGGCGGCCGGCAGGTTTTCAAGCACTGGAGAGGGGAGGGGAGGGGGAGGGAGGCGTCGAACGTTTTTCGCTTTACGCGAACGATTCTCGCTATTTTATGTACGATTTTTTCATTTTTATGTACTTTCATTATATTCTTCTAAGGTATTTTTTTAGACATTTGTGAACGGCGGCCGTGATGACCCTCTGGCCGCGGGATTATTCCACAATTTGATGTTCCACAAAAAAAGAATTTATGAAAAAAACGATTACTAATCTCGCGAGAACAGGCTCGTTCGCGCGGCGTTGGTCGTGTTTGGCGTTTCTCTCGGTTTGCATGGGGCTTCCGGGGATTGTCGCCGGTCAGGACTCGCGCGGGGTTTCGGGGGTTGTCACCGACGAGAACAAGTCGCCGCTGCCGGGCGTGAGCGTTTACGTGAAGGGCGACATCAACACGGGGCGGGCGACGGATGTGAACGGCAGGTACGCGTTGCAGGTGCCGGCGGACGCGGTGCTGGTGTTTAGCTTTATCGGTTACAAGAGCCAGGAGGTGGAGACGCGCGGCAGGAGCGTGGTGGACGTGGCGCTGGCGGAGGACGTGACGCAGCTGAAGGAGACGGTGATTATCGGGTACCAGACGATCCGCAGGGAGAAGTCGACGGCGGCTATCTCCAGCGTACGCGGGGAGGTGCTGGAGAATATCCCGGTGCCGAGCGTGGAGATGGCGCTGCAGGGGAAGGTGGCGGGGTTGAACGTGCTAAATATCACGGGCGAGCCGGGAGCCAGGGGGATCGTGACGCTGCGCGGGAACACGAGTATCGCCAGCGAGTTGTCGCGCAGTAGCCCGTTGTACGTGATCGACGGGATCGTGATGGATATGGCGGATTTGGGGAATATTGATAACACGGGGACGAACCCGATCGCGGGGATTAGCCCGAATGATATCGAGTCGATCGACGTGTTGAAGGATGCCGCCGCTTCTGCCATTTACGGGGCGCGGGCGGCTAACGGGGTGATTATTATCAAGACGAAGACGCCGAAGAACGGGGCGCCGCAGTTGCGGTTGAACGCGTACGCGGGGGTGTCGATGAAGCCGACGATGCGGTCGACGCTGGTGGGGACGGCCGAGAGGCGGTTGAAGACGCGGTTGCTGTACCAGTATTTGGGCGAGAGCGGGTTCGCGAATTTGAGTTACTGGATTACCGATAGCTTGAACCCGGCGTTTAATAATAACACGGATTGGCAGGGGATTATTATCCGCCGCGGGATGATCAGGAATTATGACGCGTCGCTGTCGGCGATGGGGGACAGGTTGAGTTACAGGCTTTCGTACAATCATTATAACGAGGAGGGGGCGATTATCGGGACGGCTTTCAAGCGGAACACGGCGTCGCTGTTTTTGAACGCGAAGCCTTACCGGAGGCTGGAGCTGATGATGAACCTGCGCTTTTCGGAGATGGACAGGAAGAAGACGATCGGGGAGAATAACGCGTTTGATTCGTGGAGTTTCCCGTCGTCGTGGTTCGCGCTGACAGATGCCGACCTGGATAACCTGAGGGGGCGAAACACGGACAGGCTGGATGATAATTTCGACCGGGATTTGAGCGCGAACATGCAGGTGAATGTCGATTTGATGGAGGGGTTGAAGTGGACGACGTCGTATTCGTTCAATTACAGGACGTCGCGGAGTGATTATTTCGTTCCCTCTTACCTGAACAACGGGAACGCGTACGCGACGGCGGGGGCTTCGGAGGCCAAACGCTGGGAGGTGGAGAATTACGTGCAGTATTTCCGCGTGTTTAACGAGAAGCACAACGTGATGGCGCTGGTGGGACAGGGGGCGGAGTTCGCGCACGAGAATAGTCTGTGGGGATCGGGCAGTTACATCGCCTCCAATTCGATCAAGACCATCCAGGGGGTGCAGTCGGAGAATTCCGATTTGTACACCTCCATCCAGGAGCGTTCGCGGTTGTCATGGTTCGCGCGGGTGAATTACGATTTCCTGGACAGGTACTTGCTTTCGCTCAACTGGCGGGCGGACGGCTCGTCGCGTTTCGGTCGGAACAATCGCTGGGGTCATTTTCCCGCCGTTTCCGCGGGGTGGATCCTGACGAAGGAGGAGTTCCTGCCGCTGAACGAGGTGCTGGATTTCCTGAAGATCAGGGCGAGTTACGGGTTGACGGGCAGCGATCCGGCGCGGTATTACGATGCTTACCGGGCGATGACGCCGTATTTGAATTACCGCGGGTCGGGCAACGTGTTCTCGTATAATGGCGAGAGCGGGGTGGCTTACGACTTCGGCAGTCCCGTGACGTCGAAGGATTTGAGCTGGGAGGAGTCGCGGCAGATGAATTTCGGCCTGGAGGCGCATCTGTTGCGCAAGCGGGTGAGGCTGACGGCCGATTATTACGTGAGGGATTCGGAGGAGCTGATCTTTAATTTCGCCCTGCCGGAGACGACCGGCTACACGGAGGCGAAGAATAACCTCGTCGGGGTGAGGAACAGCGGTTTCGAGTTCCAGTTGAACCTGGATCTGCTGCCTTACACGAGCGATTTCCAGTGGACGGTGGACGCGAATATCGCGATCAACAAGAACCAGATCAAGAGCCTGCCGAACGGCAACAGGAGTATCGTCACCGGGCCTGACTGGTTGGAGTACATCCTGACGGTGGGTCGCCCGCTGTACGAGATCACCGGCTGGAAGACGACGGGGATTTACACGAGCAACGATCAGGTGCCCGTCGACCCGCTGACGGGGAAGCGGATGATTCATTCGGGGTCGAACCCGCTCTATTCCTACGCGGCGACGGTGCAGGCGGGGGACGTGGCGAATGTCGACCAGAACGGCGATTACAATATTGACAGCCAGGACAAGGTGTCGCTGGGCAGCCCCGATCCGAAGTACTACGGCGGCATCACGACGATGCTGCGGTGGAAGCAGTTGTCGCTGCGCGTTTTCTGCAATTACGTCATCGAGCGCACGTTTTGGAACGCTTTCCTGTCGGACAGGGTGAACGGCGGCGAGTATCGCGACGGCGATTCATGGGGACGCTACTCCGGCCCGGCGCTGGACTTCGGCGGCTTGACCTATTACAGCACCCCCGGCCAGGCGGCCGACCTGCCCACGCTGATTGACGCGGGGCACATCGACAACGCCCACGTGGCGCACGACCTGTACGTGGACGACGGCAGTTTCTTCCGCGTCAAGAACATCGCGTTGAGTTACGAGTTCCCGAAACCGTGGCTGGAGCGCTGGAAGCTGCAACGCCTGCGGGTGTACGGCTACATGGACAACGTGTACGTCTTCTCGCGGAGCGCGACCTATCCCGATCCCGAAAACGTGCAAGTCAACGGCTACGCCAGCGGCTCGGAGTACCCCTTGCCGCACAAATTTACCTTCGGGGCGGAAATTACCTTTTAACCAGAAACAATGAATACCATGAAAATAGCAATCAAACAAGTGGCTCTGTGCCTCGCCCTGCTGACGGCATCGTGCTCCGGGTTCCTGGACAAGGAGCCGATCAGCGAGGTCGTGGACGAGTTCTACTGGACGAGCCAGGAGGATGCCCGTTCCGCCGTTGCCGGCAGTTACGGTTTGCTGCGCGCCGCGTTGGCCAACCACTCGGCCTACTACGCGTACGGGGATGTCGCCGGCACCGGTGTTTTCTCCGCTTTTATAGACACTTACCCGGACTGGCCGCAGCTGAACGAGTTCCGCCTGGACTACGCCGTGCCGGCCAGCGACCCGGAGCGTCCGATGAAGCAGTTGCGGAACTATCGTCTCTTTTTCCGCGTGATAAACCAGTGCAACCGGGCGTTGAAGAAGATCGGGCAGATGGACGACGCGCTCTTTGACGAGGGAATGAAGGAGCGATTGACGGGCGAGTTGTACTTCCTGCGGGGATACTCCTACTTCACGATGTACCGGGTGTGGGGCGAGGTGCCCGTGGTGACGGTGTCGCCCGACGATTTGATGGACGCCGCCTACACGCCGCGGGCGCCGCTGTCCGAGGTTGCCGGGTTGGTTTACGGCGACTTCGAGGAGTCCCTCAAGCGTTTGCCATGGCAATATCCCGACGCCGGGGAGGCCACCGTGCGGGCAAGTCGGGGTGTCGTTTTCGCCGCGCTCGCGCACATGGCGGCGTGGGACGGGGACTACGTCAAGTGCGTGTCGGCCTGCGATTCCGTCCTTGCCTCGCCGCTCTACGCGCTGGAGGACGAGGCGTCGCTGCGGGATATTTTTGAGAACAACTCCGCCGAGTTGATCTTCCAGCTCTACTTCGGCTCCCGCTCCGAGGCTCCGGCGCCGACGTCAAGCATCTACTACCAGCCGGTCTTTTTCCTCGACTTGCTGGCATCGCCCTACCTGACCGCCATTTTCGACAAGACGCAGGCGAACATGCAGCTCAACGAGAATTTGCTGAACAACACCTTCAACGACACGCTGGACGCGCGCCGGGCTACCTTCATCGGCGCGAGCGTCGGCGGCAAGCCCATCTGCACGAAGTACACCGACATCCAGGAGTTGGGCGGCACCCAGATTTACATCACCAACAACTACGTGATCTTCCGCCTGGCCGACATCATGCTCCTCAAAGCCGAGGCGTTGACCGCCCGCGGCAGGAGCAGCGACGTCGCCATATCGCTCCTCAACCAGGTGCGCCGCCGGGCGGGGCTTCCCGACTTCTCCGGGGCGACCTCCCTCCAACGGGCGATCCTCGACGAGCGTTTCCGCGAGCTATTCCTGGAGGGGCATCGCTTCTTCGACCTCGTGCGGTACTATCGCGTCACCGGGAACTCCCTCTTCAACAACATCACGGAAACCGACATGGCGCGCGGCAAGCACTACTGGCCGCTGGATCCCGACCTTTTCGACAACAACGACGTCATCCGCCAGACATCCTTCTGGCAGGGGAAGATTTAACCCTTCAACTCATCACCCATGAAAACACTGAAACACGTTATAATCGCGGTCATCGCGTTCACCTGCTGCACATCATGCATCCAGGACTACCTCAACGACGGCGGCGTGCACGATCCCAACGTCAACATGACGCCCTACGACTTCCTCGCCTCGCACGCCTACCACTCCTTCGACACCATCGTCCAGATCATTGACTACTACGGCCTCAAGGACGAGATGAACGAGGCCGCCACGGTATTCATCCCCACCGACTTCTCCGTGCGCGCGTTGCTCGACCGGCGCACCGCCAACCTCCGCTCCACCTACAACGACGAGGGGCTGGAATACTCCCTCGACTCCCTCAAGTTGAAGATGACGGCCGACTCCGTGCGCATATACTTCTTCCACGACAAGATCGAGCTGGCCACGGCGCCGCTCGTCCCCACGGAGTACCTCTCCTTCTCCGGCGACGGCTCGGGATACGCCGTCTACCGCGCCGAATCGACCAACTCCGCCGACTGGACGCTCCCCAGCCGCATCGTCACCATGTCGCTGATGACCAAGCCCTACTTCCTCTACATGCGCAAGATCGTCGGCCAGGGCATCGACCCCGTCGGCGGCTCCACCCCCGTCCCCGTGGACGAGCAGGACATCACCGCCCGCTGTCAAACCACCGGCATCATCTGCACGCCCACGGGCACCGTCCTCCACGTGTTGGAAAACGGCCACGCCTTTTCAGCCTTTATCGTGAGAACCTTGTAACAACAAATGCCATGAAAAAGAAAATCATACTACTCGGCTCCCTCGCCGTCGTCGCCCTCGCCTGCGATCGTATCGAGGAGGGCTACCTCAGCGCCAACATCCACTACACGCGAAACCCGCTGGAGGTGGAACAGGGCACGGTCGTCTTCTCCGCCGCCATCTCCGCCGACAACTCCACCAGTCCCCTCCGCGTCGAGCTGCTGGACATCCGCGACGTCAACACCGGGCAAAGCCAGCCCGCCTGGCTGGGGGAGAGTGAAGTCGCCTTCTGGCTGGACGAGGTAAACCCGGTGGTCGACACCACGCTCGCGCAAGTGCTGGCGAAATACTCGCGCCGTCCTTACCCCATCTTCCAGGTAAACCCCGTCGGCGGCCGTCTCGAATTCACCGAGGGGACGAAGGACATCCCCGCCGGCGACTACGAGATCGACGTCAAGGTCACCAACATCCGCGGCTCCGTCGTGCTGAAAAACGCCTGCACCATCATCCTCGCCGAGCAGTCCAGCTTCATGGGGCGCGGCGGCGAGTACGACCTCTGGAACACCAGCAACTCGGACACCCGGCCGGAACCCCGCCTCACCTCCCGCGAGCTGGAGGGCAACGACCTGGAGGCTTTCAAGGCCAAGCTCTCGGCCGCCGGCCAGACGTTCGACCCCGAATACGGCTACATGATCCTCCGCGTGCTGGACAATTACGGCAACGCCTTCAACTGGACGGGCGGCACGGATCCCTTCACCGGCGGCGAGATTCGCCAGCGCGTGGACGCCAGCGTCGGTAGTTTCGAGAACCGCAGCCCCTGGCAGCCGATGATCTACACCAGCGACGCCATGATTGCCCCTTTCCTCCTGGTGCCCTTCCCGCTGGTGGAGGCGCGCACGCTCACCAACACCCGGATCAACTCCTACCGCATCATCCCCACCGCCACCAACAAGGGGGTAGACATCTGGGTACGTTTCAGCTGGGAGATTCTCCGCAAGGGAGTATTCGAGGTGACGTACCAATTGCTGGGCGCGGATGATACCGGCGTCGTGGAACGCCGGCCATGACAAAGACACTCGACGCCATGAAAGAGATCTTTAATCTGATTCCCGGATGCCGGATAATGTCCTTCGTGGTTCACGCGGGCGACAAGGGAGCGGTCAACGACGATGAAAACTCCGCGGGAATAGAGGCAAAAACACTCGGAAAAATGATTCGGGTATTTACCCGAAGGAGAAAATCACTCGGAAAAACGTTTCGGGTAATTACCCGAAAGGCAAAATCACTCGGAAAAACGTTTCGGGTAATTACCCGAAGGAGAAAATCACTCGGAAAAATGCTTCGGGTAATTACCCGAAAGGCAAAATCAATCGTAAAAAAGTTTATTGAAATAAACACAAAGTCAATATGACTCTGTATAATGCTACGGG
>JAIRXZ010000167.1 GCA_031267995.1 Odoribacteraceae bacterium
TGATACGGGGATTGCCGCGGGAAGGGGGATTTACACGCGGGACAAGGAGGGGAGTGACGACGGAAAGGGTGTCGGGGGGTGAATTAGTGGGGGAGGGCGTGATGATACGGAGATTGCCGCGGGAAGGGGAATTTACGCGCGGGACGAGGAGGGGAGTGATGACGGAAAGGGGGGAGCATGAAAAAATGGGGAGGCTCCCTGGTAGGAGTCTCCCCGTGCATGCGGCGACGCGCTCGTATTAGTCGAGCAGTTCGGCGATTTTGGCTTTCAGGGCTGCTCCCCTGAGGTTCTTGGCGATGATGCGGTTGTTTTCGTCAAGCAGGACGGTGTGGGGGATGGCGTTGACGGCGTAGAGCTGGGCGGGAGCGGCTTGCCAGAATTTAAGGTCGGAGCCGTGCACCCACGCGAGGCCGTCGTCGGCGATAGCCTTGAGCCAGGCCTCCTTGTCGCGGTCGAGGGAGACGCCGACGATTTCCAAACCCTTGGGGTGGTACTCGTTGTACATGGCCACGACGTTGGGATTTTCGCCCCGGCAAGGGCCGCACCAGGATGCCCAAAAGTCGATGAGTTTCACCTTGGCCTTGACGCCGTGGAGGGTGATTTTGGTGCCGTCGGGGGCATCCAGCTCGAAGTCGGGGGCGATTTGGCCGATGCTGACGTTCTCCAACTTGGTGAGGCGCTCGGCGATGGCCTTGCCCTCGCGGGTGTTTTTCGCTTCGTCGCCGAGGAGGTTGAAGCACTCCTTGAGCGCGTCGTAGTCCATGCTGGCAGCAGCGGAGGTGAGATTGTCGACGGAGGCCAGGGAGTTGGGGTGCTCGGCGAGTATCTTGCGTTCTTCTACCATGCTGCTGATGTACTCGGTGTACTCGCCCTGGAGGGCGATCATGCGGGCGGTGTCGTTGTTGTCGCGGGCGGTGACAAACTCGGCGTTGAGTTCCCTGACTTTCTCGGCTACTTTTTGTTGCGCGGCAAGAAAGAGGGAGGCCACTTGCTGGGTCTCGCCGCCCCCGGAGACGACGTAGTCACCGTCGATCGTGTACTCCGCGTTTTCGAGGTAGAGGCTGATTTGGCCGTCGAGGCCTTCAAAGAAGATGGATGCTTTTTGCAGCGACTCCACGGTTCCCGTGAGGACAAACGCGCCGTCGGCCACGGGGGCGGAGGCGATGGTGTCGCGGCGGCCGTTGGCGCTGACGACGAGGTAGACGTTCGCGCTGTTCACTTGCGCGACTTTCCCCTTTCCCGTTATCGTGAAGCCGTCGCCCGCGCAGAAAGCGGGGGACGCGGCGGCGATAAGGAGGAGTGAAACGAACAATTTTTTCATATACATATCTTTTTAGTTTTATATTGTAACCGTTTCGGTTACTTATCGGAGCAAAGATAAGTTTATTCGTGTTATCAAATCGCGAGGCTTTCGCGCTTTCACATTTAATTAACACGGGGGGGGAGGCGCCGGCGTCGCCCGCGGGTGGGACAACGCCGGGGCGAGTTAACGCTTCCGCCTGGCGCGAAGGAGGAGAAAGGCGACGAGGATGAAGGCGGCCAGGGCGGCGAAGGCGACGAGGGCGCTGTTGGTGTCGTCGTCGGAGGGCGCGGAGGGGGCGGCGGGGTTGTCCTCCTCTTTTTTGAGGACGACGCCGCGGTCGGTCTGGTCGATGGCGACCTCCCGCACTTGGCTGATGGCGGAGCGATAGGCGGCGGCATCGGCGGGCGATCGGGCGGCGATGAAGTCGCGGAGCTTGGCGTTGTCGCAGACGAAGCCGGAGCAGGAGGGGAGATAGGTGGCCACCAAGTCGGTGTGGAGCCGGGCGATCTCCGCGAGTTGCTCGTCGCTGGCCTTCCAGTAGCCCTTGCGGGCGGTTTCCATCATGACGGCGGTGATCTCCTCGAGGGCGGCGGGGTTCTGTTGCTGGAAAAACTCGCGGATGCCGAGGTCGAATTTGTCGCGGACATAGACGTTGAAGATTTCGTCCCACAGCTCCTTGTCGATGACCGAGGGTTTCATGACGTTCCAGCCGTAGGTGTTGCGGACGATCTCGGCAAACTCGCCGGCGGAGGAGGCCTCGCCCTTCATCTTCTCGCGGATGTAGGCGGGGTTGAAGATGGTGGTGCGGGATTCCACGCCGATGGACTCCTTCAGCTCCTGCACGCGGGCGTTGTTGCGGTTGCGATAATCGCTGAAGTAGGCGTCGGGATCCTTCCCCGTGACGTGCCGGGCGGCGAGGTTGATGCCCCCCATGAACTCGTAGACGTGGTCGAGGCTGAGCGCCCCCCACGCGTTGCTTTGGCGGGGCTGGATGACCACGTCCACGCGGGTGAGGGCGGCCTCGAAGGCGAATTGGCGGAACAGTTCCCAACCCTTTTCGCTGCCGTAGAAGGCGCCCATGTTGTTGATGTAGGTGGTGGCGATTTCGGCCTCGTCCTCCCACCGGTCGCCGCTCTCCACCATGCCCTGGATGCCGGTGCCGTAGCCGCCGTTCAGCCCGCCGAAGACGCGGAAGGAGGACAACTCGCGCGCCTCGCGGGGCGACAGGCCGCGCTCCATGAGGCGACGTTCCGAGGCGACAACGCCGGAGGCCACGAAGTTCTCGTGCTGATCATCGGCGGCCGCGGCCATCTCCACCGCCCTGTTGATGAGGAAGAGGCGCGAGGCGGCGATGTCCCTCAGCTGCCCGGAGGTCTGCACCACCACGTCCACGCGGGGGCGCCCCAGCTCGGCGGAGGGGATCAGTCGCAGGTCGCTCACGCGGTCGAAGGCGTCGCGGATGGGTTCCACGCCCAGCATGTAGAGTACCTGGGCGATGGTGGCGCCGCCGGTTTCGATGAATTCCGAACTCCAGAGGGTGTAGCTGACCTCGCGGGGGAAGGCGCCGTCGTGCCGCTGGCGGTAGAGGTCGATGGTGTTCTTGGCCAGCTGCACGCCCTTGTCCCAGGCGGATTCCGATGGGGTTGCCTCGGCGTTGATGGCGTAGAGGTTTCGCCCGGTGGGGAGGGTGTTGGGATTGGCCACGGGGTCGCCGCCGGGCGAGGGGGAGGTGTAGCCGCCGGCGAGGGCGTTCACGAGGGAGCGCAGCTCGGCGGCGGGGCTTTCCCGGAGCTTCACGCGGTAGTCGAGGATGCTGTTGAGGGCGCGGTCGACCTCCAGCAGGGCGAGGGCGAAGGCGGTCTCCTCCTTGGTGTACTCTTTGGCGGGGCCGCGGGGGGCGCCTCCCATCATCATGGCCATCATCCCCGACGGGGCGTCGCGGGAGGCGACAATCTCCCGCGCCAGGGCAAGCTCGTCGGCGGTCACCCCGGCCAGGCGGCAGAGGCGATCGTCCGTCACCGGCGCGGGGGTGGCGATGAGTTCATCCACCAGGCGTCGCGCCGGCTCCAGGTATTGGCGATTGAAGCGGGCGCGGTTGTCCGTGGCGTTGCCCTCGACCTTCCCGCGGATCCTGTCCAGGGCGCGGAGGCTGTAGGCGATGGGGTCGACGGTCATCGCCACCACGGAGGAGTTGACGCGCGCCGGTTCGTAGGGGACGCCCATCGCGTAGAGTTGGCCGGTGATTTTTTCCGTGGCCAGCTCCTCGGCGAAGTTCTCCACGCGCAGCACCTCGTCGGCGGAGTAGCGGGCGGTGGCGGAGCTGTCCAGACCCAGCTCGCGGTGGATGCCCAGTTGCATCACCACCCGCTTGACGTCGTCGGCTGCCCGGTCGCGATCGGTTTCCGGGCGGTTGTTGTAGATTTTAATCTTCTCCGTCAGCTCGCGGTAGATGCCCCGCACGTTGCTCTCCAGGAAGGGCGGGGTGAGGTGGGATTGCAGTCCGGCGTAGGAGCGACGCTTGGCGATGACCCCCTCGCCCACGTTGGAGATGGTGTAGACGTAGAAGTGCGGGAGGGCGCCGACGAGACGATCCGGCCAGTCGTTGCTGCCGAGGGCGACTTGCTTTTTGGGGGTAAACTCCAAACTGCCGTGGGTGCCGAAGTGGAGCATGGCGTCGGCCTTGAAGCCGTGTTGCGCCCACAGGTAGGGGGCGATGTAGGCGTGCGGCGGCGCGGCGTTGGTGCCGTGGATCACCTGGAAGGAGTTGCTGCCGCTGCCGGCGGCCGGTTGGGGCAGCAGGGCGATGTTGCCGAATTGCAGGCGGGCGATGCCGAGGCGTTGCCCCTCGCGGTCGCCGAGGTAGGCGCCGGGAAACTCCCCGACCTCCGCGAGCTTTGCCGGGCGGAGGGAGGCGCGCGCCCAGGTTTGGTACTCCTCGCGGGTGATCCACTCCGGGTTGGCCTCGCGGGCGAACTTGTCCAGCGCACCCTCCGCGTAGGCGCCAAAGACGGCGCCTTGCTGCATGATCATCCGCTCCAGCGCGCGGTGGTCGGCGGGAAGATTGTCCACGCGGTAGCCCTCGTCCTTCAGTTTTTTCAGGAGATTGTAGAGGGAGGGCGCCACCTCCATGCCGCCGGCGACCATCGCGTTTTGTCCCGGCCCCTTGAAGTAGAAGATGGCCACGCGCTTTTCGGCATTGGGCTTGGAGGCCAGGGCGAGGTAGGCCTGCACCGTCCGGGTGAAAGTGGCCAGCCGTTCGGGGATGGCGAACGAGCGCAGGAGGCCGTCGTCGTCCCGGTACTGCGCGAAGAGGGCGAAGGAGCGGAGCGCCCCGTCGATCTCCGGCGTCACCACGCTTTGCGAGAGGAAACCGCCGGACATGCCCATCGGATCGTTCTCCCAATCCTCCACCAGGCTGTTGACCGTCAGGGGGGCAAAGAGGGGGATGTTACGCTCGCGGAGGAACTCCACCACGCGGTCGCCCATCCGCCCGTGCGGGAGGTTAATCACCGCGTCGGGGGAGATGGCGCGGAGAAACTCCTCCAAACGGCGAAACGAGGAGAGGGGGTAGACATTCATCCCCGCCGCTTCCAGGGCGTCGATCAGCCCCGACGGGTCGGACATCTGCCCGGTGATCACCACCCGTTTGCCGCCCTCGCGCCACAGCCCCCCGGCGCGGGCGAAGCGCTCGTACTCCTCCACCGAGGCGAACTCCAGCTCGTCGCCCGACGGGAGGGAGTGGTAGATATAGTCCGGCGAGCGACGCTCCACCTCGCCGTACTCGCGGAGGGAGGTGAGTTTGCGATCGACCTCCGCGCGGACGTAGTTCAGCAGCCCGCGATAGTTGCGCTGCCCGCCGCCGAGGTAGGCCGCGAGGCGGGCGCGGTGCACCGAGTCGAGACTGGAGATGTTGTTGGCCGGGTTCGTGGCCATCGTCGTGAGGATGGGGACGCCCCGTTCCGCCGCGCGCCGGATTTGCGCCCGCTGCTCCTCCACCACGCGCAGCCCCATGCCGTTGATGAACACCATGTCGTAACGCCCCAGGCGCCCCAGCTCCTCCACCGTCACCTCCCGCACCTGCACGCGGGGGTTGTCGTTCGCCCGGGCGATTTGCCCCAGCGTGATGGCCTGGTAATTGACGAAGGCAACGCGCGTCGTCGCGAGGTACCGGTTATAAACGACGACGCCCGCCGCGATGATGGCGGCGAGTAACGTCAACGTGATAATCCACTTCTTCATGGTCTAAATTTTTATGGACAGCGTCAGCATGTAGTCGATGCCCCGGCTCAGCGAGGCGTAGGTATCGCCGGTGACGTTCTTGTCCTTGAAGTTAAAAATATTGTCGATGCCCGCCATCAGCGAGATGCCGCGGGGGAACTCGCCGGCGAGGTTCAGCTTCCAGTTGCTCCGCGCCGCGTTTTTCTGGTAATAGTAGATGCCCGTCCCCTGGTTGAGGCTCCAGACGTTGACGCTGCACATCCACCGGCCGCTGAGGCTGGCGTGGGCGCGCACCTTGCCGATGTCCTGGCCGTACTCCGCGCGGAAGGTGGCCGTGTGGGGACGCACGGACGAGCGGTTGCGGCCGTCCACCTCCGCGTAGTCATCGACGTACGCGTAGGAGGCGCGCAGCCCCAGGCCAAAGGGGAAGCGGGCGCGCGCCGTCATGTCGATGCCCGCCGTTTTCGCCTCGTCGGAGTTCATGTTGACCATGAAATAGTCCCCGTTGTCGTCCACCACGTCCTGCAGCACGATTTTCCGCTCGAAGCGGTTGACGTACCCGGAGACGGTGGCGTTAAAGATGCCCCTGTTCACCTCCGCCGACAGGGAATATTGCCGGCTCACCTCCGGCTTCAGGTCGCGGTTGCCGAGGAGGGTAAACATCCCCTGGTGATCCCACTCCGAGTACAGCTCCTTCAGCGACGGCGAGCGGAAGCCCGTGGCAAACCCGCCCCGGAAGGTGAACGCGCCCCGACGGTACATGGCCGACACCTTCGGGCTGACGTGCAGGTTGTATTCCGAGTGATAATCCAGCCGCGCCCCCGCCACCAGGCTCAGCCCCTCCATCGCCCGGAACTCCTCCTGGAGGTAGTAGACGTAGTTCTGCACCTCGTTGGCGGCGGTGTCCCTGAACATGTAGTGCATGAGGCGCTCCGTGTTCAGCTCCGCGCCCGCGACGATGTGGTGGCGCTCGCCGGGCGAGAGGGAGTAGGCCAGCCGGGCGTTGTTCAGCACGTCGCGGTAGGTGTGCTCCTTGCGACCGGTGAGGACGTAGTCGATATACTTGTCGAAATGGTCGCGGTTGTAGCTCAGCTCCAGGATATGGTTCTCGTTGAAGATATACTTGGCGCGGGCGCCCACCGAGTACTCGTCGGAGAGATCGGCCTTCTTGTTATTCAGCGACGCCAGGTAGGAGCGGCGGAAGGAGTAATAGGAGCCGGTGGCCGCCACGCTCAGCCGTTCGTTAAAATTGTAGCCCAGCTTCTCGTTCACCTGCCACACGCGGTAGCCGGAGACATCCGTCTTCCCCGGCGTCCCCGTCACCACGGAATCGCGGCCGCCGGCGGTTTCGTACACCGTGGTCGTACCCTCGGCGTCCGCCAGCGAGAAAGGCTCCCGCGTGCGGTACGACCCCGAAGTCAGCGTCGAAAACCCGCCGCGCCGCGCCCCCAGGGAGGCCGCGTACTTCCGCTCGTCGCGACTGCTGACCGTCGCCGACGCGCTCCCGGCCAACCGCCGGCGCACGTCCTTCGTGATGATGTTCACCACGCCCCCCAGGGCGTTCGACCCGTAGAGGGTGGACATGGCGCCGCGTACCACCTCCACGCGCTCGATATTGTCCACGTCGAAGCGGTTGAAATCCACGTTATCCGCCGCCCCCTCGCCGGCCACCCGCTCGCCGTCCACGAGGAACAGCACGTACCCCGCGTCCATCCCCTGGAACGTCAGCGTCGGCAGCCCCGTGCCGTGATGCCGCCCGAACTGCACCCCCGGCAGCTCGTACTCCAGGAGGCTTTGCAGGTCTAACGGGTTCAGCCGCCGGATATCCTCGCTCGTGATCACGCGGGTGATCACCGGCGCGTCCTTCAGCGGACGCTCCGACCGGGTGCCCGTCACCACCACCTCCTCCAAATCGTTCAGCGCGCGGGAGAGGCGGAAGACAATCACGTCGCCATCATCCCCCGTCGCGCGCTCCATCGGCTCGAACCCCACGTGGCTCGCCACCAGCGCGTGCCGTCCCTCCCGCAGCCGCAGTGAAAACTCCCCCGCCGCGTTCGTCTCCGTCCCCGCGTTCGTCCCCTTCACGCGCACCGTGGCGTGGGGCAGGGCGGCGCCCCGGTCGTCCTGCACCACCCCGCGAACCACCCGCCACTCCTCCGCCGCCGCGCACGGCCGGCCAAATAAACAAAGCGCTAATAACAGGCACGCCGGCGCCATCGCGCCACGCGCCCGGCGGGGAAGGAGGCCCCTCCCCGCGTCTTCTCGTGTGTATATCATATTGCTTGATTTTGTGTTTAACCTATCCTGCTCGTCACTCCGGGATATAGATAATCTCCCCGTTCTCCAACTCGTAAGCCACCCCCACCTTTCGGCCGCGGGAGCCTTGCCCCTCCTCCTGCCCCGACGGCTTGTAGCGCGTCACCTTCTCGCCCTCCTTGGTAATAATCTCCATGTTATCCTTGCCGGGATTCTTCACCATCGTGAAATCCTCGCGCGAAAACACCTCCGTCATGTTATACTTCGCCACCAGCGCCACCATCAGCGCCACGGCAAAAACCATCGCCACGTCAAACAGGTTGGTCAGCAAGCCGACCGGATCGGCCTCCTCCCCGCTTGCCAGCGAACGACGACGACGCCTCATGGCGCCTGCCGTTTGGACGCCACCACCTCCGCCACGTAATCCAACCGCGTCAGGTCGAAACCCAACCACCGCTGCCGCACCTGCAAAATCACGTAGCCAATCGCGCCGGTCAGCAACCCCAGCACCGTGGTGGCGAAGACGATCTGCATGTTGTAGGCCATCGACCCGATGTCGCCCGTCGACAACCCCACCAGCGCCGGCCCCATCGGGATGAGCGTGCCCATCAACCCCAAAATCGGCCCGAACTTCGCCGGCAGCCGCACCCTGCCCAGCTCCCCGTCCACGCGCAACTCGTACTCCGAGATCACGCGGGAGATCATCGCCGGGTCGTCCCGCCGCTCGTGCAGCTCCGCCAGCGTCTCTAAGAAAGGGGTCAGCGGGCGATCGTCCGAAAGCCCCGACAGCGCCGACACCCCCTCGCGTTCCACGTCCGCCAGCAACGCCAGCGCCCTCCGCTCCTCGCGACCGCGGTACAACCACAGCGTGAAAAACGACCCGCCCTGCAGCAGCGACTTGAAAAAGAAAAACAGCAACCCCAACACCACCGGCACCAGCAGCCCGTTGGAGATCCAGAACATCAACTCCGTTATACTCTTCATGATTTAATATTTCGTTTTAAACCGACTGCCCCGACGCGACAAGTAACGCCGCGCCAGCCCCACCGCGCATCCCGCCAGGAACACGCTCCCCGTCACCGCCGCGGCCACGCCCAGCGATCGCCACTCCGTCGCCTCGCCCCCGCCGCCCCGCACCGACGCCGCCGGGTGGAAAACCGTGCAGCACACCGCCAGGGCGAACACCAGCGCGGCCAGCAACGCCGTCAGCTCCAGCCGCGACTCCCGCGACGGCAGCCATCGCGCCACCATCCATCCCCCACACGCCACGCACGCACCGGCACACGCGGCGTACCAACCCGTCACCGTGGCGAAACCGACGCCGGGCAGGCCGAAGAACAGCCGCGAGTGGATGTAATACAACGCCGGGAAGATTAGTACGCCCGGCACCCGCCGCGCGATCTTCCACGACCATCCCTTTTGATTCCGCGTCGACAGCGACCGGCAGAAAGCGCACAGCAGCAGCAAGTCCACCATCACCACCGCCGACACGTCCATCGTCGCGTCCACCCCGGACAACGCCCGCTCCACGCCCACCTTGCTACTCCCGATGACAAAGGAGTGACACGCCGCGACGAACGCGGCACACGCCACCCCCCACGCCACCCGCTCCCGGTTGCCCGGCAGCAGGCTGGTGGCGAGGATCGCTTTCAACACGGCGAAGCACGCCATCAGGAGGAGGATGGTGGACACGGGCGGTCAGTTGATCGGGTTATTCATCGATTCGCGCGGCGTCGTCAAGGCTCCAGCTCGTAGGAGAAGGTGACGTGGCCGGATACCCCCTCGTCGTTCGTGTTGTCCGTGAGCAACATCTTCGCCCGCTTCCCGGAAGCCGAGCGCACCACGTATACCACGTTGCTAAAGGTCGGGGGAGGGGGCGGCATCGTCGACAGATCCAGGACAATCCACGTGGCCAGCACGCTGTTTTTCGACCCGTCGGCGTACGCGGGCGGCATCCCGCCGTAGTTGATGTTCGCCACCGAGTCGGCCGTGAAGCCGGTGGTTGGCAGCGTCGTCACTTCGGCGAACGAGCGGGCAGTCGTTTGGATAGCCCCGCCGAGGCCGCTGCCGGAGGCGCCGCCGTTGGTTTGGACGTCGTAACGGTGGAAGGCGACGTCCCACGAGAGGTCGGTGGCGGGATCGGTAACGGTGACCTCGGCGCCCGTTTCAAAGGAGAAGTAGACCCACTTGGTGTAGTCGGAGGCGTTGATGGTGTAGGTACCCTCGACGGGTTCCGGTTTCACCTTGTCGTCATCCTCGCACGCCTGGAAAGCGGCGACCAGCGCGAGCATCCCCGCGAAAACAAAAAACTTTTTCATCTTGTACATGTTTTTAATGTTTAACGCCGCGAAGGTGGGGATCGCCCCGCCCGCCCACAATCCCTGAAAATGGTGAAAATTCCGGCGGAAATAGCCACCCGTGGGGAAAATGGGGCTGATAAAGGGGGACGGGGAGGTAATAAGGGGGGATAGGGAGGTAATAAAGGGGAACAGGAAGGTAACAAAGGGGGATAGGAAGGTAACAAAGGGGGACAGGGAGGAGATTCTGCCGCTTCGTTCCGGGGCATTACCATCTTTAGAGTTCCCGCTATTATCCCCGGACTTCCTACTACCATCTTTGGAGTTCCTGCTACTATTGCTGGACTTCCTACCACTATCTTTGAACTTCCCGCACCCATCGCGGGTTTCGACGTACCCTCGGCGGTTGATGCTACCCCCAAAATGCCATTCCCCATACCAGTATTGCGCCACGATACACGTGTAAATCAGAAAAACACACGTGTATATTTGAAAAACACACGTGTAAATATTATCTCTACATATGTAACGTGACGCCCTACATATGTAGCGTGACTCCCTACATATGTAGCGTGACGCCCTACATATGTAGCGTGACGCCCTACATATGTAACGTGACGCCCTACACATGTAGCGTGACGCCATACATATGTAGCGTGACTCCCTACATATGTAGCGTGACGCCCTACATATGTAGCGTGATGCCCTACACATGTAGCGTGATGCCCTACATGTGTAGCGTGATGCCCTACATATGTAACGCAATGCCCTACATGTGTAGCGTGATGCCCTAAACCCGTGATACATCTCGAAAAGGCCGTGATGAGTGTCGACGTGGGCATGGCGTCTATCGACATGGGCATGAAGCCTCTCGACGTGGCCATGATCTCTCTCGACGTGGCCATGATGCCTCTCGACGAGGGGGCGGGGGGCGATTTTACTCGAAAAATGCCATCTCCCACGGCTGTAAAACTTCGCCCCACGGCTGTACGGCCGGATTTTACAGCTGTCGGGATGAAAATTACGGCTGTCGGGGCGGATTTTACGGCTGTCGGGACAAACTTTACCGCTGTATGGCTGAACTTTACGGCTGTCGGGACGGATTTTACAGCCGTCGGGCTGGAATTTACGGCTGTAGGGCGAAGTTTTACAGCCGTGGGAGATGGCATTTTTGGTGTTTTTTGCCCGGTTTCGAGGGTATTTCGGGGTGATTCCGGGGTGTCGGGGGGCGATGGCGGGGTGTCGTTTGTCGCTGGAACTCTTGCCGGTGGCGGCTCCCCGTTAACCTGTTCAAAAACATTCGAGAAAATGCCTCCAACCCTTGGTGGTTGGAAAAATTCGCGTAAGTTTGTGGCACAACGTCAACAACACACACACTTGACCACGCGATGAAAACGATGAACGGGGGCGCCGGCGTCTCGACCGGAAAAAAAGTACCAAAATATTTGGTGGTGTCAGGTTTTTTCTTAACACACACACACACACACACACACACACACACACACACACACACACACACACACACACACACACACACACAATACTCAGCCCGGCCT
>JAIRXZ010000173.1 GCA_031267995.1 Odoribacteraceae bacterium
GCACGGGCTACAAGCCCGCGCCAGCGGGAGGGCGAATAATTATTCGCCCCTACAGCAGGGCGAACGATCCCGTGGTGGTGGATAACACCGTAGGGGCGAATAATCATTCGCCCTCCCGACAACGGGCAAATAAAAGCCCCCCTCCCCTCGCGGGAAGGGGCGATGGGCACGGACGGTTGCACGTTGTCGACATTCGAGGGTGTTGCAACACGAAAACCTCATTCTTACCTAATTTTTAAACAAAACAACCCCAGTAGAAATAAGGGAACACACCATACCAACCTCATTACCTCATTTTTTGTTCCCTCGCTGGCACGGGCTACAAGCCCGCGCCAGCGGGAAAGGGGAAAGGGGAAAGGGGAAAGGCAGCGGGATGGTCATCGCCCATCCGTCGTTGGCGTGCGGGCGTCCGCCCTCGCTTTTCCGCCGGCGCGGGTGAGTAGAAAAAGGCGTTCCCCTTGTTATCCCGCTATAATAATTTATTTACCTTTGGAGCCGTCCCGGGGACAATCGGGGAAAACCTTTAGACATGAACCATATCAAGCGAATAGAAAACGAAACATGTAGAACGATGATGAAACACACAATCCTTTTGATGAGCCTCCTGCTGCTGGGGGCGAGTAGCGCGATGGCGCAAAAATCGAGGCAGGAGGCGCGCCAGCCCTCTCCCGCCGAGTTGGTCAACCCGCTGATGGGCACGGACTCCAAGGGTGAGCTGTCCAACGGCAACACCTACCCGGCCATCGCCCTGCCGTGGGGCATGAACTTTTGGATGCCCCAAACCGGGCGCATGGGCGACGGCTGGGCGTACACCTACGACGCCGACAAGATCCGCGGCTTCAAGCAAACGCACCAGCCCAGCCCGTGGATCAACGACTACGGTCAGTTCGCGCTGATGCCGGTGGTGGGGATGAAGATCGACCAGCAATCGCGCGCCAGCTGGTTCTCGCACAAGACCGAGGTGGCGCACCCCTACTATTATAAGGTGTACCTCGCCGATCACGACGTGGTGGCCGAGCTGGCGCCGACGGAGCGTTGCGCCTACTTCCGCTTCACGATGCCGCGGACGGACAGCGCCATCATCGTCATCGACGCCTTCGACCGCGGCTCGCGCGTCACCCTGGAGCAGGGCGGGCGGCGCGTCACCGGCTACACCACCCGAAACAGCGGGGGCGTGCCCGCCAACTTCAAGAATTACTTCGTGATAGAGTTCGATCGCGCCCCCGCCTTCCAATCGGTGTGGGAAAACGGCCAGCGCCGACCGGGCAACGACCTGTCGGCAAACCACGCCGGTGCCATCGTTGGCTTCCGGACGTCGGCCGGGGAGGTGATTCACGCGCGAGTAGCCTCCTCGTTCATCAGCCTGGAGCAAGCGGAAAGGAATCTCCAGCAGGAAGTTGGGGCGCGATCCTTCGACCAGATCACCAGCCAGGCGCGGGCGCGTTGGGACGACGTCCTGGGACGCGTCGAAGTTGCCGGCCCGGAGCGGTCGCGCGCCACCTTTTACTCTTGCCTCTACCGCGCCGTGCTGTTCCCGCGGACGTTCCACGAGCAGGACGCCGACGGTAACCCGGTGCATTACAGCCCCTACAACGGGGAGGTGCTGCCCGGCTACCTCTTCACCGACACCGGTTTCTGGGACACCTTCCGCTGCCTGTTCCCGCTCCTCAACCTCGTCTACCCGTCGATGAACGCCCAAATGCAAGCCGGCCTGCTGAACACCTACAAGGAGAGCGGATTCCTCCCCGAATGGGCATCGCCCGGTCATCGCGGCTGCATGATTGGTAACAACTCGGCCTCCGTCGTCACGGACGCCATCATCAAGGGGGTCACCGATCCAGCCATCGCCAACGACCTGTACCAGGCCATGCTCAAAGGCGCCAACAACGTGCACCCGCGCGTCAGCTCCACCGGTCGCGCCGGCTTCGCCGAGTACAACCGCCTCGGCTACGTCCCCTACGACATCGGCATCAACGAAAGCGCCGCCCGCACCCTCGAATACGCCTACGACGACTGGTGCATCTCCCGCGCCGGCAGGCAGTTGGGACGACCGGCCGAGGAGATTGCCCTCTACGAGGGGCGCGGCCAGAACTACCGCAACGTCTTCGACCTGGAGACGCGCCTCATGCGCGGGCGCAACCGCGATGGCTCCTCCCAATCGCCCTTCAACCCGTTCAAGTGGGGGGACGCCTTCACGGAGGGGAACAGCTGGCACTACACGTGGTCGGTATTCCACGACCCGCGGGGCTTGGCCGGTCTTATGGGTGGGCGCGAGCGCTTTACGGCGATGCTCGACTCCGTCTTCCGGCTGCCCCCCGTCTTCGACGCGAGCTACTACGGCGGCGTCATCCACGAAATCCGCGAGATGCAGATCATGAACATGGGCAACTACGCGCACGGCAACCAGCCCATCCAGCACATGATTTACCTCTACAACTACTCCGGCGCCCCGTGGAAGGCGCAATTCTGGGCGCGCGAGGCCATGGACAAGCTCTATCAACCCACCCCCGACGGCTATTGCGGCGACGAGGACAACGGGCAAACCTCCGCGTGGTACGTCTTTTCGGCCATCGGCTTCTATCCCGTGTGTCCGGGCAGCACGCAGTATGTCATTGGCTCGCCGCTATTTGACGCCGTCACCGTGCACCTGGAAAACGGCAAGACCATAAAGATCACCGCCGAGGAGAACACCCCGGACAACCGCTACATCCAATCGCTGCGCGTCAACGGCAAGTCGTACAGCAAGAACTACCTCGAACACTTCGACCTCCTCAAGGGCGCCGACCTGCGCTTCCGCATGGGCGCTCAACCGGCCACCAGCCGCGGCGTCGGCGAGGACGATGCCCCCTACTCCTTCACCCACTAACACGCTGACACGATGAAAACACTTCTCCTACTGCTCTTTCCAGGTCTGCTGGCGGCCGCGCCGTCGGACACCCTCACGCGCTACGTCAACCCCTTCGTCGGCACCGCCGCCTTTGGCAACACCTATCCCGGTGCGCAAACGCCCTTCGGGGGCATCCAGATCAGCCCGGACACCGACCGCGACTATTACGATGCCGCCGCCGGCTACAAGTACAGCCGGCAAACCCTCCTGGGCTTCAGCCTCACCCACTTGAGTGGCACGGGCATCCCCGACCTTGGCGATTTCCTCTTCGTCCCCGGCACGGGCAAGATCCACTTCAATCCCGGCACCCACGAGCGCCCCGACGACGGCTACCGCTCCCGTTTCAGCCACCAGCGCGAGTGGGCGTCGCCCGGTTACTACGCCGTTGAACTCCCCGACCATGGCGTGCTGGCCGAAATGACCGCCGGCACCCGCGCCGGCATCCTGCGCTTTACCTTCCCCGCCTCGGACAGCGCCTTCCTCCTCGTCGACTTCGACCACACCCTTTGCCAATCGTGCCCCTGGAGCAACGTCCGCTTTGAAAACGACTCCACCATCACCGGCTACAAGCTCGTCAAGGGGTGGGGGCCGGAGCGGCACGTCTACTTCACCGCCGTCTTCTCCAAAAAATTCGCCGAGCGAGGCATCATGCAGGACACTACTCCCGTCATTTACAACACCAACCGCTTCCGCAGCAGCGACGAGGCATGGGGCAGGAACCTCCGCGCCTGGGTGCGCTTCCGCACGCGCGACGGCGAGGCCATCTCCGTCAAAACCGCCATCTCCGCCGTTAGCGTCGACGGCGCCGCGCGCAACCTCGTCGAGCTTGCAGGTCACGACTTTAACTCCCTCCGGGATGCCGCCACGCGAGCGTGGGAAAAACAGCTCGCCATCTTCAAGGCCAAGGGCACGCGGGAGCAGCTGGAGACCTTCTACACGTCCGTCTATCACGCTTTCCTACACCCCTTTATCTTCCAGGATGCTGACGGCAGCTACCGGGCGCTGGACAAGAACATCCACGTCGCCGACGGCTTCACCAACCTCACTGTCTTCTCGTTGTGGGACACCTACCGCGCCCTCCATCCCCTCTTCAACCTCGTGCAGCGGGAGGTCAACGCCGACGCCATCAACTCCATGCTGGCGCACTACGACCGCAGCGTCGAGCGGATGCTCCCCATCTGGTCGTTTTACGGCAACGAAACATGGTGTATGATAGGCTATCACGCCGTTTCGGTCATCGCCGACGCCATTGTAAAGGACGTCACCGGATTCGACCGCGAGCGCGCCTACGAGGCCATCAAACGCACCGCCATGAACCCCCACTACGACTGCCTGCCGGAGTACATCGCCCTCGGCTGGGTGCCCTTCGACAAGGAGAAGGAGTCCGTCTCCAAATCCCTCGAGTACGCCTACGACGACTACTGCATCGCGCAGGCAGCCAAGAAGCTGGGAAAGATGGAGGACTACGATTACTTCCTCAATCGCTCCCTTTCGTACCAGAATCTCGTCGACCCCGTCACCGGTTACACCCGCGGCAGGGATTCGCGAGGCAACTGGCGCACGCCGTTCGATCCCATTGCCTACACGGGGCCAGGATCTGAGAACGGCTGGGGCGATATCACTGAAGGGTTTACCGCGCAGTACACGTGGTACGTCCCCCACGACGTGGAGGGGCACGCGCGGCTGGTCGGCAAGAAGCGTTTTCTTGCCCACCTCGACGAATTGTTCGTCACCCCCTTGGCCGATGATATCCCCGGAGCACATGATATTCAGGGACGTATAGGCGCCTACTGGCACGGGAACGAGCCTTGTCACCAAATCATCTACCTCTACAACTACCTGGGGCAGCCCTGGAAGTGCCAACAGATGATCCGTCGCGTGATGGATGCCTTTTACGGCAACGCGCCGGATGCACTCAGCGGTAACGACGACTGCGGGCAGATGTCGGCGTGGTACATTTTCAACGCCATGGGGTTCTATCCCACGGCGCCGTCCAGCAACGTGTACAACATCGGGTCGCCCGGCCTCGAAGGTGTGGAGATGACGCTCTCCAACGGCAAAGTGCTCAGTGTCACTACCGAGAACTGGTCGCCCGGCAATGTATATGTCCGCGAGATGTACCTGAACGGGAAGCCGTACTGCCACTCGTTTATCACTTACGACGACATCAAGGCCGGCGCCGACATCAAATTCGTGATGAGCGATAAGCCAAATTATCGCCGCGGGACGAAAATCGCTGACTTTCCACCCTCCCTCTCCGTCAGCGCCGGCGGTGGCAAGCAGATACGGTACAAGCAGCCGGTCGTTAACCCGTAACGCCCTGTCGCGTACCCGTCTCCGGTTGTTGGAGAACCTGTCGGGCAGCCCGACGACCAGCCGTCAGCCGGCGGCGACCTGTCGGGTGTCCCGGCGGTATGCCGGTGGCCGTTGGCGACCTGTCGGGCGTCCCGACGGTATGCCGGCGGCCGTCGGCAGGCCGTTTGGACGCGCGATACCCCCCCGTCAGCCGTTGGCGGATAATCCTGGGTCATTATTGTTTGCCGACGGCTGACGGGGGATAATCCTGGGTCATTATTACCCGCCGACGGTCGCGGGGGGATTATCCTGGGTCATTATTGTCCGCCGACGGCTGCTGGGGGGGTGTCGCGCGTCCAGACGGTCGGGCAATGTCCAATGGAGTGTTTCGCGAGGGAACAACGTCGTGCCGGCGGCCGGCGGGAGGGGGGTCGCGCGGGGCCAGCGGCCGGCCGGGGGCCGGCGGCCGCGG
>JAIRXZ010000175.1 GCA_031267995.1 Odoribacteraceae bacterium
CCCAATAAGTATGCGCCCCTACAGCAGGACGCACGATCCGGCGGTGGTTGATAACCCACCCTGGAGGGGCGAATAATCATTCGCCCTCACGATAACGGGTAAATAAGCCCTCCGCAGGACGAACGATCCTGCGGTGATGAATAACTCCTCGCGGGATGGCGAAGAACTCTCGCGAATTTTTTCTCATCTCCCGCGAGACGGCCAGCATCGCGGGTGAATCGGTGATGATCACGGGCGAAACGGTGACGATCGCACGTGAAAAAGCATCGCGTGCCTGCGGAAGTAAAAAAATCACGCGCGGGATAGAAAATCCCACGCGCGGATTACAAATTATCCCGTGCGGGATACAAACCATTTCGCGCGGATTAGAAAATATCCCGCGCGGGATACAAATTATCCCGTGTGGGATACAAATTATCCCGCATGTGGAATTTTCTATCCCGCGCGTGTTTTTTTTATTCTCGCGAGAAACAACCACTCCCCGGCAACCATCCGCCGGGGTTTAACATGATAAAAAAACGGACGAGAGTCCCTTGGAAAACCCTCGCCCGCTGTCGGCGGGTTATCATGCCCCCTTTTTTTCTTGCCGTCGGCCGTCGGCGGGTTATTGCTCTTGCAAGCGAATAACCTCTTCTTTCGTCAATTCAACCAGGGTTGCCACGTCGTCCGGGGACATGCCCATGCTTAGGAGTTTTCGTGCAATGGCTATCTTTGTACGGGCTTCCGCGAACCCTTTTGCGAATCCTTCCGCTCTCCCTTCCGCGAATCCTTCCTCACGCCCTTCCAGCATCCCGGTTTGGATCGTGCTGCGTTGATACTGCACCGCGTCCATGTACGCGAGATAGCGCTTGCGCTCCTGGTCGTTTATCCGGTCGAGGCGTAAACATTCGCGAGCCTCTGGCAGGCCGGCGGCGGTAGCCGTCCCCGGAATCTCGCTGGTACCTAAAAACGAAAGCCACTCGTCCAGCGGCGTCACCGCCTCCTCCTTGAAACCATCCACGCGCAGCAGGTAATACTCCGGGTATAGATCGCCCATAACCTCGTGCCTGAACCGCTGCTGGTGATGGCGGGGGAGCCTCAGCACGTCATGCTTGTTCACCCCGCGGAACTCCGTGTAGCCACGATACACGCGATCCTCCCCTCGTCCCAGGTCGAAATAAATGATATTAATAAAATATACTTTCTTCACTTCGACAGAAAGCTCCCCGGGGACATACTCCGTGACCGTCTCCGCAGCGCCACAGAACACCCAGTGGAAATAATCCAGCTCCCGCGTATTCTGCACCGCGATAATCACCGCCTCCCCGCGGCCGTTTTTCGCGAGCACATCCACGCGGTTAAACCTGTCGGCCTCGTCCTCTTGAACGCCCTTTCGTTCCAACATTCGCTCCACGCGGATAGAATCCCCAAGCAGGGTAGACAACAATCCATCGATCACCACGAAATTCTCCTCCCGGCGCAGCAAGTTCCTGATCGCCCATTCAAAACGCATTAATTTTACCATAGATTAAAAGATACGTGCGCGGCGAATGTATGGCGTTTTCCCGACAACCGCAAATTCTCCCGCGAGAAAAGCGGCTGCCGTTCGCCAACCTCCAGCAAGCAAAAGGTGGAGGCGAGGGACAGTTGGCGATCCACCTGTTGGATTTTACCGGAAATAGTTATATTCGCGCTACGCATCATTAAACCGAAAAACATGACTACAGTGATTATTAAAGAGGATTCCCCGCAAGCCCGGCAGTTTGTCGAATATGCCCGGACGTTGCCCTTTGTTACCGTGATCGAGGAGAAAATGTCGTTCGCCCAGGCAGCAGAGGAGCGCGGGGCTGTCGACGTGGACACGTTTTTTGACGAACTCGATCAACGAATTAAAAGGGCATTTCAAGCATGAAGTCATCCGAAACCATAAACCGAAATAATCTCTAAAATCAATCAAAGAACATGGAAAAAGAGGAACAACAGGGGAATAGTCTCCCCGAAAACGCGTACCGGGAATTGGCTCCCGGCGAGGAGTACAAACCGTTGATGCCGGCCAACAGCAACCCGCGGGAGGTGACCACCTACTCCGTGCTGTTCGGCATACTGATGGCCATCATATTCTCGGCGGCAACGGCCTACCTGGGCTTGAAAGTGGGTCAGGTATTCGAAGCGGCCATCCCGATAGCCATCATCGCCGTGGGCGCGGGCAACATGCTGGGGAGGAAAAACATGCTGGGGCAAAACGTGATCATACAATCCATCGGCGCCAGCTCCGGCGTGGTGGTTGCCGGCGCCATATTCACCCTCCCGGCGCTCTACATCCTGAAGCTGGACGCCCATTTTTACCAGATATTCCTCTCCTCGCTCTTCGGCGGCATACTGGGCATCCTGCTGCTGATCCCCTTCCGCAAGTACTTCGTGAAGGAGATGCACGGCAAGTACCCCTTCCCGGAAGCCACCGCCACGACGGAGGTGCTGGTGTCCGGCGAGAAAAAGGGAAACCAGGCAAAGCTCCTTGTCGTCAGCGGTCTGGTGGGAGGATTGTACGACTTTTGCGCCACCACCTTTGGCCTGTGGGCGGAGAGCATCTCCACCACGCTGACGGGCTGGGGGGCGATGATGGCCGACAAGTTCAAGGTGGTCTTCAAGCTGAACACGGGGGCGGCGCTCCTGGGGTTGGGGTACATCATCGGGTTGCGATACGCCGCCATTATTTGCGCCGGCTCGTTCACGGTGTGGTTCGTGCTGATCCCGTTCGTGAGCCACTTTGCCGGCGGGCAGACGGTGGCAGTGGGCGAGGGGGTCACCAAGCTGCTGGGGGAGATGTCGCCCGACGAGATTTTCCGCAACTACGCCCGCCTCATCGGTATTGGCGCCATTGCCATGGCCGGCCTCATCGGGGTTATCCGGTCGTCCGGGATCATCAAGCAGGCGCTGGCACTTGCCGTCGGCGAGTTGAAGGGTAAGAAGAGCGACGCCGACGGTGGTCGTCTCCAGCGCGACATCTCCATGCGGCTGGTGCTCGCGTTGATGATTGCCGTGCTGCTGGCGATTTTTGTCTTCTTCCAATTCGGGGTGCTGTGGAACCTGACGCAGACTGTCATCGCGACGTTCTTTGTCTTCATCATCTCCTTCCTGTTCACGACGGTGGCGGCCAATGCCATTGCCATTGTCGGGTCGAACCCCGTCTCCGGGATGACTTTGATGACGCTTATCCTCGGCTCCCTGGTGCTGATCAGCGCCGGGTTGAGCGGCACCGGCGGCATGACGGCGGCCATGATTATCGGCGGTGTTGTGTGCACGGCGCTGGCGATGGCCGGCGGGTTTATCACCGACCTGAAGATTGGTTACTGGCTGGGCACCACGCCCGCGAAGCAGGAACGGTGGAAGTTCCTTGGGACGTTTGTCTCCGCCGTCACGGTTGCCGGCGTGATGATTATCCTGAACGAAACCTACGGCTTCGTGGGCGAGGGGGCTATAGAGGCGCCGCAGGCCAACGCGATGGCGGCCGTCATCAAGCCGCTGATGGAGGGGGGAAGCGCCCCGTGGATGCTCTACTGCGCCGGGGCTGCCCTGGCGTTGATCCTGACGATGGTGGGGGTGCCGGCGCTGGCGTTCGCGCTGGGGATGTTTATCTCGCTGGATCTGAACACGCCGTTGCTGGTGGGCGGGTTGATCAGCTGGTACGTGGGCAGTCGTTCCAAGGACGACCTTATTAATAAGGCGCGCCGCGACAGGGGCACGCTTATCGCCTCCGGGTTTATCGCCGGCGGGGCGTTGATGGGGGTCGTCAGCACGATCCTGCGGTACGCCGGCCTGGACTGGTTCGTGAAGTGGAGTGGCGCCGGTTGGATGGCGGCGGTGATGTATGTCCTGATCATCATCTATTTTATCAAAGATTCAACCCGTAATAATAAGTAAAGATGAACTTGAAAGAACGATTTCTGAAGTACGCGAGCTTCGACACGCAAAGCGACGAGGCGAGCCAAACGTATCCCTCCACGGCCAAGCAGCTGGAATTTTCGCGCCGCCTGGTGGAGGAGATGAAGGCGATAGGGATGACCGAGGCCGCCCTGGACGAGCACGGTTACGCCACGGGGACGATCCCGGCAACGGCCGGTAGGGAAGACCGTCCCGTGATCGGTTTCATCGCGCACGTCGACACGAGTCCGGACATGAGCGGTGCCAACGTCCGCCCCCGCGTGATCGACCATTACAACGGCGAGGACATCCCCCTGAACGATCACCTGCTGATGAAAGTCGCCGACTTCCCCGAACTTGCCGATTTCAAAGGCCACTCCCTGGTGGTGACCGACGGCACGACCCTCCTGGGCGCCGACGACAAGGCCGGGATAGCGGCCATCATGACTGCCGCCGAGCATCTCGTGACCCATCCGGGCATCGCTCACGGCAAGATCCGCCTGGCCTTCACGCCGGACGAGGAGATTGGTCGCGGCGTGGACTTCTTCGACGTGCAGCGCTTCGGGGCGACTTTCGCCTACACCGTCGACGGGGGCTACGAGGGCGAGCTGGAGTACGAGAACTTTAACGCCGCCGCCGCCAAGATCGTGGTGCAGGGGAAAAGCGTCCACCCCGGTTACGCGAAAAACAAGATGATCAACGCCCTGCAGGTGCTGGCGGAGCTGAACGCCCTCATCCCCCCGCGGCAACGGCCGGAGCACACGGAGGGATACGAGGGCTTTTACCACCTCACCGCCATGAACGGCACGGTGGAAAGCGCCACCGCCGATTACATCATCCGGGATCACGACCGCCCCCTGTTCGAGCAGAAAAAAGCGCACATCATCGAGGTGGTGGAGCAGCTCAACCGCGCGCACGGCGAGGGCACCGTCACCCTCTCCCTCAAGGATCAGTACTACAACATGCGGCAACAGCTGGAGCCGTACCCGGAGCTGATCAACAAGGCCATCGGCGCCATGCAGCGGGCGGGAGTCACCCCCATCGTCCGCCCGATACGCGGGGGCACGGACGGCGCCCGCCTCTCCTACATGGGGTTGCCGTGCCCGAACATCTTCACCGGCGGCATGAACTTCCACGGGAAGTTCGAATACTGCTCGCTCCAATCCATGGAACGCGCCATGCACACCATCGTCAACCTGGCCGAGTCCTGGGGCGAATAAAGTCAACGCTTGAAGATGAATCAACCCACCGCCGCGCGCCGCGAAACAGGAGAAAACCCCCTCCTCCAGGAGTTTGACACACCCTTCGGGGCGCCCCCCTTCCACCTGATTCGCCCGGGGCATTACCTGCCCGCCATCCAGCGCGCCATCCGCGTGCACGACGACGAAATCTCCGTCATCGCCAACAACCCCGCGGCGCCGACGTTTGAAAACACCATCCTCCCCTTCGACAGGTCGGGGAAGCTCCTGCGGCGCGTCGGGCTGATCTTTTTCAACATGATGGAGGTCGATGCCAACAGCGAGATGAACGGCATCTCCATGACCATCGCCCCCCTGATGGCGGCGCACGAGGACGACGTGATGATGAACGAAAAGCTCTTTTCCCGCGTCAAAGCCCTGCGCGACGCCGGCGAATCCCTGAAACTCGACCCCGTGGCCGCACGCGCCCTCGACCGCTACTACGTCGATTTTTCCCGCGGCGGCGCCTTTCTCACGGACTACCAAAAGGGTCGCGTGAAGGAGATTAACGCCGAACTCGCCACCCTCGCCCTCCTCTTTGGCGAGCACCTGCGGCGGGAGATTGCCGCGAACCCCGTCATCGTCGATGATCCCGCCACCCTCGCCGGCCTCCCCGCCCACCTCGTCAACGCCGCCGCTGCAGCCGCAGCCCGCGACGGGCGGGAGGGAAAGTGGAAGTTTACCCTCCATCGCTCCAACGTCGACGCCATCCTCTGCCACGCCGACGACAGGTCGTTTCGCCAGCGCGTCCACCGGGAAGCCGCCAACCTGGGCGCCCGCTCCAACGAGAATGACAACAAAAGCATCCTCCGCCTGATTGCCGCGCGCCGCCTGGAAAAGGCTAACGTCATGGGATATAAATGCCACGCCGATTACGCCCTCGAGGAGAACATGGCAAAAACGCCCGACGCCGTCTACGCCTTTCTCGACCGCGTCCTCGCGCCCGCCCTCCGCGTCGCCAACGAGGAACTGGAAGCCCTCAACGCCCTGGCCGACAACCACGACGTGGAACCTTGGGACTGGCTCTACTACACCGAAAAACTGCGGCAACAAAAATTCGGCGCCGGCGCGGAGACGCTCGCCCCCTACCTCCTCCTGGACAACGTGCGCGAGGGAATGTTTGACGTGGCCAATCGCCTCTACGGGATCACCTTCCATCGTCGCGACGACATCCCCGCGTATCACCCCGACGTCGAACGCTACGAGGCGCGGGAACGCGACGGATCCCACCTCGGCATCCTCTACATCGACTACTACTCCCGCGACAGCAAGTCCGCCGGCGCCTGGATGACGGAATTTCGCCACCACTCCCCGGAACCCTCCGGCGATCATCTCCCGCACGTCGCCATCGTCTTCAACCTCACCAAGAGGGCGGAAGGAGAGCCGACGCTGCTCGCGTGGGACGACGTGACGACCCTCTTTCACGAATTTGGCCACGCCCTCCACGGCCTCTTTTCCCGCGGGGCTTACCGCCGCGTGTCGGGAACCATCCCCGCGGACATGGTGGAACTCCCCTCGCAAATCATGGAAAACTGGGCCTCCGAGCCGGCCGTGATGAAGCGCTACGCCCGCCACTTCACCACCGGCGAGCCGATCCCGGACGCCCTCGCGAACAGCATACGCGGCAGCCTCGACTTCAACCAGGGCTTCGCGACCGTGGAATACCTCGCCTCCGCTTACCTCGACATGGACTGGCACACCCTGGAGTTGCCCGCGCGCCTCTCCGTCGCCGCCTTCGACGAGCGCTCCATGACGCGTCGCCACATCCTCTCGCGGATCCCCCCGCGCCACCACTCCTCGCACTTTCTTCACATCTTCAACGGGGAATACGCCGCCGGCTACTACGTCTACCTGTGGGCGGAAGTCCTTGACACGGACGCCTTCAAGGCGTTCAAGGAGACGGGCGACATCTTCAATCCCCTCCTTGCCGAAAAGTTCCGCCGCCACATCCTGGCCGAGGGCGGCTTCGGCGACCCGATGACGCGATACGTCAACTTCCGCGGCGCGAACCCCTCGGAACAAGCCCTCCTGGAAAAGCGGGGACTCCTCCCGAAACAAGACAACAACGCGTGACGACGGCGGACATCCTCGCCGACTGGTATCGTCAACATCGCCGACCCCTGCCCTGGCGGGAGACGCGCGACCCCTACCTGGTGTGGGTTTCCGAAACCATCCTCCAGCAAACCCGCGTTGCGCAAGGGTTGGAATACTACCAGCGTTTCGTCGCCCGCTTCCCCGACGTGACGGCATTGGCCGCGGCCCCCGAGGACGAGGTGCTAAAGTATTGGCAAGGACTTGGTTATTACACCCGCGCCCGCAACCTCCTGGCCGCTGCCCGCGACATTGTCGATCGGCGTGGCGGCGTTTTTCCCGACACCCATGCCGGCGTGCGATCTCTCAAAGGGGTAGGCGATTACACGGCTGCCGCCATCTGTTCCTTTGCCCTGGGCGTGCCGCGCGCCGTCGTGGACGGGAATGTTTATCGCGTGCTGGCGCGCCTGCACGGCGTGGAGATGGCCGCGGACACCGGCGAGGGACGACGATATTTTGCCGCCCTCGCCGCCGAACTGCTGCCGACGCGCTCGCACGACGTTCACAACCAGGCGATCATGGAGTTTGGCGCCTTGCAGTGCGTGCCTCGATCGCCGGATTGCCCCGTCTGCCCGCTGGCCGACCGTTGCGTGGCGCTGGCTACCCGGCGCGTGGACGCGTTGCCCGTCAAAAAGGCCAAACCGACGCTTAAACACCGCTACTTTAATTATCTCCACGTCACCGGAAACGGGATGACGCTGCTGGCCAAGCGAGAAGAACGCGACATCTGGCGAAATCTCCACGAGTTTCCCGTGATTGAAACCGACCGTCCCGTGGAGTTCGACGAGCTTTGCCTGCATCCCCGTTTCCGGGAGTTGCTTTCCGGCGCCACGCTCGCTCGCGTGGAGATAAACGTGATGTCTCGCCGCCACCTGCTGACGCATCGCGTGATACATGCTCGCTTTCACCGCCTGGATGTCAGCGAGTTTTCCCCGGCCATGCGCGTGTATTTGCTGGTTCCCGATGCCGACTTGGATAGTTACGCGGTGCATCGCCTCGTGCAGGGGTATCTCGAGGAGAGACAATAGTCTGGCCAAAATCTGAAACAGCCTCGCACATTAAGACACGTGTTTCTCGTGAAGAAACACGTGTCTATTGCTCAAAGACACGTGTTTCCCGTGAAGAAACACATGTCTTTCGTGAAGAAACACGTGTCTTTCGTCAAGAAACACGTGTTTCTCGTGAAGAAACACGTGTCTTTCGTGAAAAAACACGAACCATTACGGTGGCTGAGCCTGTCGAAGCCCCAGCCGCGAAGACTTCGACAAGCTCAGCCACCGAGAATGCCAAATTCACTCGCGAGAATCGTGAATTGTCTCGTGAGAATTGCTCAAAAGCACATGTTAATCTCGGAAAAGCACATGGTAATCGTGGTAGAGCACG
>JAIRXZ010000178.1 GCA_031267995.1 Odoribacteraceae bacterium
CGGAGCGCTAGAAGACATGGGCTTCGACAGGCTCAGCCACCGTGGTGGTGCAGAAGACATGGGCGGAACGCTAGAAGGCATGGGCTTCGACAGGCTCAGCCACCGTGATGGTGGTGCAGAAGACATGGCCGGAACGCTAGAAGAGATGGGCTTCGACAGGCTCAGCCACCGTGATGGTGCAGAAGACATGGCCGGAGCGTTAGAAAACATGGCCGGAACGCTAGAAGACATGGCTTTTGCACCATCACGGTGGCTGAGCCTGTCGAAGCCCATGTCTTTTACACCAGAAGCCATGGCCGGAATCGTTCAGGCCATGGCCGGAAAGGAAGCCATTTCGTTGGCACGGGCTACAAGCCCGCGCCAGCGGGAATACGCACGCGGGAAGGGCGACCGCGAGGGTCGCCCCTACAGCATTCATTACAACGGGATGGCATGCACGGGGATGTCATGCCGTAGGGGCGAATAATTATTCGCCCTTCCCCGCGGGTGCGCCCGCGACCTTTACAGGTGGTGAGGGCGAATAATTATTCGCCCCTACAGGTTTACCGGTGTTGTCGTTAGGCAGGAAAGTGCGCCACCACGGTTTCATGAGCCGTGCGGGAGGTTGGACACGGGCTGCAAGCTCGCGCCGGCGAGGAGGCGCGGGGATCATCGCCCGGTTTTCTTCCCGCGAACGGGAAACGGGGGAGGGGGCGCCTCCTCCCGCGGGTGTTGGATGTCTGGGAAATATGATTAGTTTCGCGAGGGAATATAAAAAATATAGCGACATGGGTTTCTTACAAGGGGTTTTTTCCGGGATCGGGGCGTACGGTCGGGCGTTGTCGTTGCTTTTCAGCAGGCGTTTTTGGTGGTTTTTGCTTTTTCCCGCGGCGATGTCCGTGCTGTTGTTTTTCGCGGGGAGCTACCTGGTGGAAGGGTGGGGCGACCTCCTGGCCGAGCGCGTCGGAGCGCGAGTGGACGCGTGGATACGGGAGATCGCCTGGCTGGGTTGGGCAGGAGGGGCAACGCGACTGGCGACGCGGTGGTTGCTGCGGCTGGTGTACTTCTTTTCCTTCGTGCTGTGGGGCGGCTACCTGCTGCTGGCGGCGTTGTCGCCGGTGTTTTCGTGGCTGTCGGAACGGGTGGAGGCGCACCTGTCGGGGAGGATCTACCCGTTTCGTTTCGGTCGATTCCTGTGGGAGGTAGGCCGGGGCATCCTGGTGGCGGCGCGCAACATGGCGCTGCAGATGGTGGTGTTCGCGGCGCTGTTCGTGCTGTCGTTTTTCCCGTTGGGGTGGCTTTTGACGCCGCCGCTGGCGCTGTTGGCCTCCTCTTATTTTTACGGTTTCACGTTCATGGATTATGCCGTGGAGCGGAAGCGGTTGAATATCCGACAAGGCATCGGGTACATCCGCGGCGAGGGGGGACGGGCGGTGGGCATCGGGCTGGTGTTTTCGCTGTCGCTGCTCTTTCCGGCGTGGCGACTGCCGCTGTGCGGCATCATGTCCCTGCTGGCGGTGGTGGCCGCGGCCATCACGCTGGACGATGCGAGCAAGAGAAATAAAAATAAAGTTTGATATATGAAACGATTGGTATTGTCATGCATGACCGCGCTGCTGTGCGCGTTGACCTGCCGGGGCGAGGATGCCCGCGTGCCGGTGGTGTATAAGGTGGAGATTCGGGACGAGATCGGCGCCCCGGTATGGCGACTGGCGCGGCGATCTTTCGCGCGGGCGATGGAGGAGGGGGCGGATTATATCGTGATTCACATGAACACGTATGGCGGTCGGGTGGACTACGCGGATTCGCTGCGCAGCATGATTCTCCGTTGCCCGATCCCGGTGTGGGTCTTTATCGATAACAACGCGGCCTCGGCGGGCGCCCTGATTTCCATCGCCTGCCACCGGATTTACATGCGCGAGGGGGCGAGCATCGGGGCGGCCACGGTGGTGGATGCCACGGGGGAGGTGCAGTCGGAGAAGATGCAATCGTACATGCGGACGATGATGCGCTCGACGGCGCAGGCGCGCGGCATGAAAACGGTGGTCAACAGCAACGGCGACACGATTGCCCGCTGGCGTCGCGACCCGGCCATCGCCGAGGCCATGGTGGATGCCGACCTGGAGGTGGAGGGGGTCACCGTGCCGGGCAAGCTGGTGAGCTTTACCGCGCGGGAGGCGATGGAGCACGGCTTTTGCGACGGCATCGCGGCCTCCATCGAGGAGATGACGCGGATGGAGGGGGTCGTCCCCTGCGAGTTGCGCGCCTACGAGGTGTCGACGCTCGACGCGATCATCGGCTTCCTCATGCACCCCATCCTGCAGGGGTTGCTGATCATGGTGATCGTGGGGGGCGTCTACTTCGAGCTGCAGACGCCGGGGGTTGGGTTCCCGCTGGTGGCCGCCATGACCGCCTGCGCCTTGTACTTCGCGCCGCTGTACCTGGAGGGGTTGGCGACGCACGTGGAGATTCTCCTTTTCGTGGCGGGCATCGTGTTGCTGTTGCTTGAAATCTTCGTGATACCGGGCTTCGGCGTCACGGGCGTGGCGGGCATCGCCTGCATATTGGGCGGCTTGGCGCTGGCGGGCATCGACGATTTTTCGCTGGACTTTGCCGGCGATTTTGCCTGGGCGTTGTGCCGATCACTGTTCTTCGTGCTGAGTTGCGCGGTGATATCGCTGCTGCTCTCGCTGCGATTGGGGCCGATGGTGCTGGGTAGCCGTCGCCTGGGTTTCGCGCTGCGGGCGGCGGAACGGGTGGAGGACGGGTACGTTGGCGTGGACACGGCGGCGGCGGGCGAGGTGGGTCGCCAGGGGGTGGCGTTCACCGACCTGCGTCCCTCCGGCAAGGCGCGCGTGGGCGACGAGATATACGACGCCGTCTCCAACACGGGCGCCTTTATCCCGCGCGGGACGCCGGTGCGCGTGGTGAAATTCCAGGCCGGGCAGGTCTACGTGGAGCGTTGAAACTATAAAAATTCTATAAAAATTCGAGGAGCGCGGCGCCGCACGAGTAGCCGCCGCCAAAGACGGTAAGGCCGACGAGGTCGCCGCCCTTCACCCTGTGCAAATTCTGCGAGAGGGCGATGCCGCAACTCGGGCAGCCGGTGTTCCCCAGCGTCTCGATATTGGCCAGCACCCGGTCAACGGGGAAATCAATCTGTTTAGCGATGGCATTGATGATGCGCATGTTCGCCTGGTGCGGCGCGATAAAGGCCAGATCGGCAATCGTCTTCCCTCGCGCGGCGGCCACGCGATCCAGCGCGTCGATCATGTAATGGCAAGCGTTCAGGAAAACATCCCGACCCTCCGGCATGGCAATTCCCCCGTGTTGCGGCCTCAGGTGCACGGCGGTATCCGCTTTCCCCACGTGCCCCAGCCCGCGGGTGTAGATGCTGGACAGGCGGGCGTTACCATCCCCCGCGGGTCTGTCCGATATGGCGATAGCAATCGCCCCGTCGCCCCAGAGGTGTCCACTTTGCGGGCAACTCTCGCGGCAATACGCGGTGTTGTGCTCCGACGCCATGACGAGCGCCCTGGTGGCCTTCCCGGCGGCGAAATAGCACTCGGCAATCTCCAGCGCGTTGATCAGCGACGAACACGCGGAGGAGACCGTCAGGCACCTCGCCTCCCCGGCGCGGAAATAACGCTGCGCCACGTGCGAGGCGGTGGCCACCGTGTCGAACGGCGAGTACGTCCCCGTGACGATCAAATCCACCGTCGCCAGCGGGTACGGGAGCCTCTCCTGCAATCTTTTCGCTGCCTCCAGCGCCATGGTATTTGTATTTTCCGAAGCGCCGGCCTTGCTTCGGGTTTTGATGCCCGTCCGGGAGAAAATCCACTCGTCCTCCAGTCCGTTTACTGCCTTGAAATAAGAATTGGGAACCCTTTCGCCCGGCACGTGATGGGCGATGCCGTTGATGTACATTTCACGATTTGTTACCGAAATCATCCTCGTTATTATGATTAAGTTGTTTTTTGCTTTTCCCGCTTAACAAAAAGCGTACAAACGTAATGTTTTCGTGATAAAAAAGGGAAGACGAGGCCGTGAAAAATTCCTAAAACCAATATCGAGCGAATGTTGACAAATATCATGCGCCGGGTCGCGCGGCTTCCCCATCTTCGCGGAAACTTTAAAAGGAGTGTTATGGCTTTTTCGTTATTAAAGGAGCGCCCGTTCTCCCGCGAGTGGTTCATCACCTACGCGTTATTAACGGGCGGCGCGTTGGTGTTGGCCTTCGGTTACAGCTGTTTCATGGCGCCTTACCGGATCGTCCCCGGCGGCATTTACGGCATCACCATCGTGCTTCACCACTCGTTTGGCTTCCCGATAGGGCTGGCGGCGTTGTGCTTCAACCTCCCCTTGAGCTTGCTGGGCGCGCGGGTGCTGGGGCCTCACTTCGGGGTCAAGACGTTCGTCTGTTTCATCCTGGTGGCGGTATTTTCGGACACCATCCCGTGGTTGCTTTCGATGGCCACGGGCGCGCCGGCTGCTGACCCGCTGGGTCTCGGCGACGAGATGCTGCTCGCCTGCATCTTCGGCGGCGCGGTGATGGGCGCCGGCGTGGGCATGATCCTCAAAACACGCGCCTCCAGCGGCGGGACGGACGTGGTGTCGGCCATCCTCCACCGCTGGACGCGCCGGCCGATGGGGCAGTTGCAGATGGTGGTGGATTCGGTGATTGTCATCTTCGGGTTCCTGGTGTTCCGCGACTGGAAGGTGCCGATGTACTCGTGGCTGGCCATTTTCCTGATGGGGAAGACGATCGACATGATTCTCCAGGGCTTTTCCAACGAAAAAACCTTCTTCATCATCTCCGACCGCGTGGAGGAGCTGCGCCGCTTTATCCTCGACGGCATGAAGCGGGGGGGATCCATCCTCCCCATGCAGGGGATGTACAACCGCGAGGGTAAGGAGATGATCATGACGGTGGTTAGCCGGCGCGAGATGATGACCCTCCAACAGGCCATTTACAAGATCGACCCGCGCGCTTTCGTCACGATTATCGACGCGAAGGAGATCCTCGGCGAGGGGTTCAAGCGCTTTGACGAAGAGGGATGACGACCCGACCCGCCCGCGTGGAGAAAAATATCTCGCGCGAGTTTGAAAAAATCTCGCGCGAGATATTTTTGAAATCGCGCGAGATAAAAAAAAACTCGCGCGAGATAATTTTGAAATCGCGCGAGATAAAAAAAAACTCGCGCGAGATAATTTTGAAATCGCGCGAGATAGAAAAAAACTCGCGCGAGATAATTTTGAACTCGCGCGAGATAGAAAAAAACTCGCGCGAGATATTTTTGAAATCGCGCGAGATTTTTTTCTCCCCGCGGTCGATTGTCCCCCGTCGTCGCGTGGCCTGTAACATTTCGCGCCCTTCAATCGTCTCACCCGGAAAAATAGAAACGATGAAGTGTAAGCCCCTGGCGCCCCCGTCGCGAACGCCCGAAGATGAATAGAGAAGAGTACAACCGATCCGTCGACCGCTTTGCCGACAACGTGTTTCGCTTTATCCGCGGGCTATGCCGCTCGCGGGCGCTGGCGGAGGACGTGACGCAGGACGCCTTCCTGAGGCTGTGGGAGGCGCTGCCCGCGGTCGACGGCGACAAGGCGCGCGCCTTCCTCTTCGCCACCGCCTACCACCGCCTGGTGGACGTGCTGCGGCGCGAGAAAAAGTTCGTCGCCGCGGAGGCGCTGGAGAGCCGCGCGGGCGCTTGCGCGGGGGTGCACGTCGACCTCCGGGAGGTGCTGGAGGCCGCCCTGGCCAGGTTGCCCGTCGTGCAGCAAACCGTACTGATGCTGAGAGATTACGAGGATTATTCATACCGGGAGATCGCCACCATCACCAGCCTCACGGAGGTGCAGGTGAAGGTCTACATCTTCCGCGCGCGGGTGGCCATGAAGGAGTTCCTGCGGTCGCCGGACAAGATTATTTAAATACACGGAGATGATTACAAAAGAGAATTACGAACAACACGCGCTGGATTATCTCGACGACACGCTGGATGCCGCCACCCGCGCGGATTTCGACGCTTTCGCGCGGCTGCACCCGGAGGTGGCTGCCGAGCTGGAGGGGCTGGAGGAGGCGCGGTTGCATCCCCGCCCAGTGGCGTACGGGGGAAAGGGGCGGTTGTATCGCCGCGCTCCCCGGCGGCGTTGGTGGGTGGCGACGGGGACGGCGGCGGCGGCGCTGCTGGCGTGGGCGCTGATCCCGCGGGGGGAGGCGGAACCCGCGGGGGAGGTGGTCGAGCGGACGCGATTGGCGGCTGCCGCGGGGATTGTTTGGCAGGCGGAGAGGCCGGTTCATCGCGACGTTGCCCCGGTGGCGGTTCATCGCGATGCCGCGCCGGCGACGCGGGCGGTTGGTCGCCCGGCGGGAGCTTTGTCGAGCCGCCCGACGGAGCCGCCCGTGGCCGCGATGGACGCCCCGGAGGGGTTGCTCGCGGCCGTTGTCGGGGAGGGGTTGCCCGCCCGGTTGTCCCCGCGTCCGCTGCCGCCCGCGCCCGCGGCCGCGCCGGGGAGGGAGTCGGCGGTGCTCGCGCTGTCGGCCGAGTTGCTGCTGGACAACGGGGTGGTATCCGCCGCGATCACGCTCCTGGAGCTGGGTTCGGAGATCGCCGGGGAGGCGAGGAGACGCCTGGCGTCGTCGTGGACGAGGATAAAAAACAACCTCCCGCTGTAACTTCCCGGCGCGCCATTTCGTCTATCGCCCAAACCGGAAACCGAATAGTGAATAAAACAAGTAAACGATGAAAAACAAAAAACTCTTCCCGATCGCGGGGCTGTTGCTGGCCTGCATGTTTGCCGCGGCCGTCGCCCCGATTTCTGCCCGCGAGTTGGCGGGGGATTCCTTCGATGCTGGTGGCGATAACGCCGCTGCCCGCGACACCGTTGTTATTCGCGACGCCTGGCGGCAACGCGATGCCGTGGAGCGACGACGCCTCGAACTCGACTCCATGGCCAGGGCGATTGTCGCCGAGGGTGACAGTATCGACTACGAGCAACGGCTTCAACGCCTCTTTCCCGGCTACCAGATCACGAGGCGCGACGTCCGCGTCGGCTCCCCGCACACCCCTTCGCCGCCCGCCCGCCACAAGTCTCCCAGCTGGAGCGGCATCGGCTTCGGCTTCACGAAATTCCTGACGCGCGGGTGGAAGAATTACGAGGGGGAGATGGAGATGGATTGGGCGCGCTCGTTCACCATCCAGCTGAACATGGCGGATTACATCCTCGTGAAGAATCGCGCCCGCACCCTACTCCTCTACAGCGGCGTCGGGCTGGAGTATAACCGCCTCTGCTTCGACCGCGACATTACCATCCGCCGGCAGTCGGACGGCAGCCTCACCGCGGTTCCCCTTACCAACTTCGGGGTGACCGACCCGCGGCGGAGCGTCTTCAAGGCGCTCTACCTGACGATGCCGCTGCTGGTCGAAAAGCGTTACGCGAAGCAGCGGGGATTCGTCGCCGCCGGGCTGACGGGGGGCATGCGACTGCACTCCAAGACCAAAATCGTGTACGATAACCCCCGCGGTCACAAGCAAAAGTTGAAACAGACGGGGCCTTATACCATGCTCCCGTTCAAGGTGGACGCCTCCGTGCGCGTGGGTTGGCGCGGCGTCTCCGTGTGGGCGAGCAAGTCGCTGACGCCGATGTTCAACCCGGACAAGGCGCCTCGCGTCTACCCCTTTACCATCGGCATCGGGTTTGGCAGTTAGAACCTCCCGGCGAAAGGCCGCGTCGCCCGCGGGAAAATCCCGTGCAAGTAAGCGATCATCATCCCGTAATTGCTGACGGGCACGCCGGCGCGGAGCAGCGGCAGCAAGCGTTGGCGTAATTGCCTCGCCGACACCATGCACCCCCCGCACTGGATGGCCAGGGCGTAGTCGGCGGCGGCGCGGGGGAGGGGATCCCGGCCGGTGACAAAGTCGAAGAAAATTTCCTTGCCCGCGTGGTGTTTCCGTAGCCACGCGGGTATTTTTTGTCGCCCGATATCCTCCCCCGACGGGTGGTGCGAGCACGATTCGAGAATGAGCACACGGTCGCCCTCCCGCAGCCCGTCGACGCGCGGCGTCCCCTCCAGCAGTTTGCCGAACATCCCGCCGCGCCGCGCCAGGGCGATGCTGAAACTCGTCAGCGGGATCCCTTCCGGCACCGCGGCGGAGACCCGCGCGAAGGCCTGGCTGTCGGTCACCACCAGCGCGGGGGGGAGGGATTCCCGGCGAAGGGTAGCCTCCGCGTCCTCCGGCAGGGCGACGATGGCCACCCCCCTGTTGTCCAGCACCTCGCGCAGCAGCTGCACCTGGGGGAGGATCATCCGACCGGTGGGGGCGCCGGCGTCGATAGGGGTCACCAGCAACACGCGGTCGCCCGGCGCGAAGAGGTCGCCGATGAAGACGGCGGGGGGAGGGATGGCTCGCGCGCCCACCTCCTTCAGCGCCTCCAGGAGGGGGGCAGCGTCCGAGTCCGTCGTGGCGGAAAACTCCACCAGCGGCACGCGACCGGCCGCGGCGGCGATCCGATCGCGTGACAAGGCCGACAGCGGCTCCTCGTCGCGCTTGTTGTGGACGATGAAAAAGGGGAGGTCGTCCTCCTCGAACCGCCGGAGCAACGCCTCCTCCCCGGCGCCGAAACGGTTGTTGGAGAGGACGAGTATGGCGACGTCCGCCCGCTCGATGGCGCGCAGCGACCGGTCGACCCGCGCCCGTCCCAGCTCGCCGTCGTCGTCGATGCCGGCGGTGTCGATAAAGAGGATGGTGGCGAACCCGGGGATTTCAAACCCGCGGGGCACGGGGTCGGTGGTGGTGCCGGGGTGCGGCGAGACGATGGACACTTGCTGCCCCGTGACGGCGTTGAGGATCGAGCTTTTGCCGCTGTTGCGCCTGCCGAGGAGGATGACGCCGAGTTTGTTACCGCTTTCCACGCTGTTTTCCGTTTTCGCGCCGGGCTACCGGTAGATGTTGACGTCCTCGAGCGAGATGGGGTTGCCGCCGAGGATAATCAGCCGCTCGACGACGTTGCGTAACTCCCTGATATTTCCCGTCCACTCCCCCCGTTGCAGCGCCGCGATGGCCTCCGGCGCGATGGCTCGCGTGGCCGTACCCATCTCCGCGCAGATGTCGGCGAGAAAGTGGCGCGTCAGCGGCTCGATGTCGTCGACGCGGGCGGAGAGCGGCGGCACGTCGATGATGATGACGCTGAGGCGGTGGTAGAGATCTTCGCGGAAGTTGCCGCGGGCGATCTCCTCCTTCAGGTTTTTGTTGGTGGCGGCGATCACGCGGGCGTCCACCTTGATTTCGGCGTCGCCCCCGACGCGGGTGATGCTCTGTTCCTGCAACGCGCGGAGCACCTTGGCCTGCGCGCCGAGGCTCATGTCGCCCACCTCGTCGAGGAAGAGGGTGCCGCCGTGCGCCAGCTCGAATTTTCCCTTTTTCTGCCGGATGGCCGACGTGAAGGAGCCTTTTTCGTGGCCGAATAGCTCGCTTTCAATAAGCTCCGACGGGATGGCGGCGCAGTTGACCTCCACGAAGTTGTTCTCTTTCCTGGCGCCGAGGGCGTGAAGCTGGCGGGCGACAAGCTCCTTCCCCGACCCGTTTGGCCCCGTCACCAGGATGCGGGCGTCGGAGGGGGCGACTTTTTCGATCAGCAGGCGGATGCGCTGCATGGCCTCGGAGTTGCCGATCATCTCCCGGTTGCCGCTGACTTTGCTTTTGAGCGTCTGCGTTTCGCGGATGAGCGCGTGCTTGTCGGTGGCGTTTTTGATGGTGATGAGCAGGCGGTTGAGGTCGAGCGGCTTTTCGATAAAGTCGTAGGCGCCCTTGCGGATGGATTCGATGGCGGTGTCGATGGTGCCGTGCCCCGTGATCATGATGACGGGCGTGGACGGGGAAAATTCTTTGACGCGTTCGAGGACTTCGATGCCCTCCATCTTGGGCATTTTGATGTCGCAGAAGATGACTTCCGGGCGCTCCGCCTTGACGGCGACGAGGCCTTCGACGCCGTTGGCGGCCACGGCGACGTCGTGTCCCTCGAACTGGAGGATCTCTTTCATGGAGTTGCGGATGCTTCTTTCGTCGTCGATGATCAGGATTTTTGCCATGTTTTTTTCGTTTGTTTGTTCGCGAAGATAGCCTTTTTCCCCGGGTTCCGGGCTAACATCCGTGGGGCGTTCCTCGCCGTTTTCCGGCCGTGTCCGGGGCGTTAGAAGACATGGGCTTCGACAGGCTCAGCCACCGCGGTGGTGCAGAAGACATGGCCGGAACGTTAGAAGACATGGGCTTCGACAGGCTCAGTCACCGTGGTGGTGCAGAAAACATGGCCGGAACGTTAGAAGACATGGGCTTCGACAAGCTCAGCCACCGCGGTGGTGCAGAAGACATGGTCGGAACGTTAGAAGACATGGTCGGAACGCTAGAAGACATGGGCTTCGACAGGCTCAGCCACCGTGGTGGTGCAGAGGACATGGCCGGAACGTTAGAAGCCATGGGCTTCGACAAGCTCAGCCACTGCGGTG
>JAIRXZ010000194.1 GCA_031267995.1 Odoribacteraceae bacterium
AAGGAGCGGGAGGGGGGAGGGGGGAGGGAGGAAGGCAAGGAGAGAGTGGGGGAGGGGAAGGGGGAGAGGGGCACGGAGATGGCGCCGCCGAGGGTTAGGCGGGCGGGGAGGTTATCGGTTCTGCCGTTGTATTTGATTTTGGTGCCGATGTCGTTTGCGGTGAAGGCGGCAGACCAGGTGGCGCGAGGGAAGAGGGAAAGGTCGGAGCGGTAAAAAAGTCCGGCGTCGAAGGCCACGGCGTTGGCCGCGCGGGCGCCCATGTCGGAGTGGATGTAGCGTCCGGTGAGGGATATGCCGATGCCGGGGGGGAGTCGCCGGGCGTAGGCTATTTCGGCCGCCCATTCGGCGGGGTGGATGTCGGGCGCCGGCGTGGCGTTGTCGTTGCTGCCGGGGGAGCGGGGGTGGGCGAAGTAGCGGAAGCCCGCGGCGAGGGCGCCTCGTTGTTCGTCGAGGTAGTAGTAGCCGCCGAGGGCGTTGAGGAAGGAGCCTGGTAGCAGGGTGGTTAGCCAGGGGGTGTGGCTGTCGCCGGCGGCGGCGCGCGTTCTCGCGAAGGGGATGGCGGCGGGGTTGCGGAAGGCGATGAAGGGGCCGCGGGGAAGGGCGATGCCGCCGCCACCCATGCCGGAGGCGCGGGCGTCGACGGGGACGAGGAGGAAGGGCGCGGAGGTTTGGGCGATGCCGGAGGTGGCGACGAGGATGGCGATGGCGGTGACGACGAGGCGTTTCATGGCGCGGGTGTTTGGTGGTGTTCGCGGTTTTTCGCCACGAGGAAGAGGGTCAGCAGGGTGATGCCGGCGATGATGCCGGCGGGGTAGGCGATGGCGTGGGGGAGGGAGAGGCCGCCGTCTTTGTTGGGGGCGACGAGGAGGTAGGTGACGCAGACGACGGTGAGGAAGGTTGCCGGCAGGGAGGTCATCCAGTGTGGTTTTCGTACTTTGACGAGGTAGGCGGAGGCTGTCCAGAGGGTGATGGTGGCGAGTACCTGGTTGCTGATGCCGACGTATTTCCAGATGGTGGAGAAGTCGAATTGGCACAGCAGGTAGGCGATGACGAAGACGGGGGCGGAGATGATGATGCGGTTTTTCATCGGTCGCTGGTTGAAGGAGAGGGCGTCGGCGATGATGAGCCTCATGCCGCGGAAGGCGGTGTCGCCGGAGGTGATGGGGCAGACGACGACGCCGATGATGGCGATGACCGCCCCGACGCCGCCGAGCCAGGTGTTGCAGATGGCGTTGACGATGACGGCGGGGGTGTTGCCGGCGGTGGCGGCGGCGTTGAGTTCGGCGGGTCCCCCGAAGAAGGTCATGGCGGCTGTCGCCCAGATCATGGCGACGATGCCTTCGGCGATCATGGCGCCGTAGAAGACGGGTCGGGCGTGTCGTTCGCTGGTGATGCATCGCGCCATCATGGGGGATTGGGTGGCGTGGAAGCCGGAGATGGCGCCGCAGGAGATGACGATGAACATCATGGGAAAGAGGATGTTTGTTTCCGGCTGGTGGTGCATGTTCGCGAGGGAGGCGAGGGTGAGTTCCGGCAGGTGGAGGTCGCCGGTGAGGCCGCCGACGAGGAGGTAGCCGCCGATGCCCAGCGCCATGAAGATGAGGGCGGCGCCCATGAAGGGGTAGATTTTGCCGATGATTTTGTTGATGGGGAGGAGGGTGGCGAGGATGTAGTAGGCGAAGATGATGTAGAGCCACCACACGGCGCCGGTGCCCGTGAGTTTGCCGAGGAGTTCCGCCGGGCCGTTGACGAAGGATACCCCGACGGCGATGAGGAGTAGGGCGGTGAAGACGGTCATGATGCCGCGGGCGTGGCGTCCGAGGTATTTGCCGACGATGTCGGGGAGGCTCATGCCGTCGTGCCGGAGGGAGAGCATGCCGGAGAAGAAGTCGTGAACCGCCCCGGCGAGGATGCAGCCGAGGAGTATCCACAGGTAGGCCGCCGGGCCGTAGGCGGCGCCGAGGATGGCCCCGAAGATTGGCCCCAGGCCGGCGATGTTGAGGAATTGTATGACGAAGACGCGCCAGGGTTTGAGGGGCTGGTAGTCGACCCCGTCGGCCAGGCGCTGGACGGGTGTGGGGCGGGTGGGGTCGACGCCGAAGAACTTTTCCGTGAACCGGCCGCACGCGAAGTAGGCGGCGATGAGGAGGGTGATGAAGAGGATGAAAGTGATCATGGTGTTGTTGTATTAATTCGGTCGTCTGCCCCGACCGCGTTTCGGTTTTTGCTGGCGGAATGTTTTTTTGTCGTCTCCTCGCCGTGCGCGCCGCAGGTTTCGGCCGGGGCGCGATTCGGGGGTTTGGCGTTCGCTTCGTTCGTTGCCCGCGAGGGCGAAGTCGAGTTGTCGCTCCACGAGGTTTGCCCTGGCCACGCGGACGGCGATCTGGTCGCCCAGCTGGTACACCTTGCGGTGGTTGCGGCCGACGATGCAGTAGTTCTCCTCGTCCAGCTCGTAGTAATCGTCCTCCAGCTCGGTCATCGACACGAGTCCCTCGGCGAGGCTCTCGGCGAGTTCCACGTAGAAGCCCCATTGGGTGACGCCGGAGATGGTGCCGTGGAAGGTTTCGCCCAGCCTGTCGGCCATGAACTCCACCTGCTTGTATTTGATGGATGCTCGTTCGGCGTTGGCGGCCAGCTGTTCCATCTCGGAACAGTGCTTGCATCGCTCCTCGCAGGCGTCGGTGTTGGCCGACCGGCCGCCGTCGAGGTAGCGTTGGAGGAGGCGGTGCGTCATCACGTCGGGGTAGCGGCGGATGGGGGAGGTGAAGTGCGCGTAGTAGTCGAAGGCGAGGCCGTAGTGCCCCACGTTTTCCACCGTGTAGGCGGCCTTGGCCATCGAGCGGAGGGCGAGGGTTTCGATCATGTTTTGCTCCGGCCGCCCCTTCACCTCCTCCATCAGCTTGTTCATGGAGGTAGAGAGGCCGCGCGAGGTGGTGGAGCGCAGGCGGTAGCCGAATTTGGCGATGAAGCGGGTGAAGGTGGCTAGCTTCGTGGGGTCGGGATCCTCGTGCACGCGGTAGACGAAGGTTTTGGCTTTCTCCCCCTCCTTCACCTTGCCGACGCGCTCGGCCACCTCGCGGTTGGCGAGCAGCATGAACTCCTCGATCAGCTTGTTGGCCTCCTTCGCGTACTTGAAGAAGGCGCGGAGGGGTTTGCCGTTGGCGTCGATATCGAAGCGCACTTCGGGTCGGTTAAAATCGAGGGCGCCGTTTTTGAAACGCTCCTCGCGCAGTCCTCGCGCCAGGGTATCCAGGGCGAGAATCTCGCGTTGAAAATCCCCGCTGCCCCCCTCGATGATGGCCTGCGCCTCCTCGTAGGAGAAGCGGCGGAGGGATCGGATGACCGTCCTCCCGAACCACCGCTTCACCACGGCGCCGCGGGCGTTCAGCTCGAAGACGGCCGAGAAGCAGAGCTTGTCCTCGTCCGGGCGCAGCGAGCAGAGGCCGTTGGAGAGGCGCTCCGGGAGCATCGGGATGGTGCGGTCGACGAGGTAGACGGAGGTGGCGCGCTGGTACGCCTCCCGGTCGAGGGGGGTGTCCGCCGTCACGTAGTGGCTGACGTCCGCGATGTGCACCCCCACCTCGCTGTTGCCGTTTCCCAGCGGGCGGAACGACAGGGCGTCGTCGAAATCCTTCGCGTCCGCGGGGTCGATGGTGAAGGTGGGCACGCCGCGGAAATCCCTCCTGCGCGCCACCTCGGCGGGGTCGATCTCCTCCTTGATTTTGCCGGCGGCCTTTTCCACGGCCGCGGGGAAGCTCACGGGAAGCTCGAACTCGGCCATGATAGCGTTCATCTCGGTATCGTTATTCCCCGGCATGCCCAGCACCTCCAGCACCGTGCCCACGGGGTTCTTTTGGTGTTCAGGCCACTCGGTGATTTTCACCACCACTTTCTCCCCGTTTTTCGCCCCGTTCAGTTCGTCCAGCGGGACGAAGACGTCGTACGGTAGCCGCTTGCCCGACGGCAGCAGGAAGGCGTGGTGGCGGGAGACCTGGAGCACCCCGACGAACGTGTCGCGTTTGCGTTCGAGGATCTCCACCACCTCCCCCTCCGGCCTGCGCCGCTTGTCGCGGGCGTAGACGACGGCCTTCACCTTATCCCCGTTCAGCGCGTGTTTCAGCCCTACCTGGGGGATAAAAACATCCTCCTCCATGTCGTCCGTCACCAGGTAGGCGGTGCCCTTGGCGGTGAGGTCGATGGTGCCGATGACGTGCACGGATGTCAGTTTCAGGGCGAAGGTGCCGGTGACAGGTTCCGAGAGCGCGCCCTCGCGCGTCAGCTCGTCCAGCATCTCGATGATGAGGCGTTTGCTGCCCGTGTTGGTGATGCCCATTTGGCGGGACAGCTGTTTGTAATTGTAGCGTCGCGAGGGGTTCTCCTGGAAGACGGCGAGGAGCCGCGAGCGGAGTTCCCGCTTCCCGACACCCGCCTCGCTTTTCTGGTATTTCTTTGGCATATTCTTGATTTAACGTCACGAAATTAGTACTAAATTATAGATAATCACGCCACGCGGCGCGACAAAATCTCACTCTATAAAGAGTGTATCCCCCCGGACGCTGTACGCGAACCCTTGTCCCAGCAGTTGCAGGACGCGCAGGGCGCTGTCGAGGCTCTCCCCCCCGTCGGGCGCGAAGGTGTAGGCGTCGTCGTCCGACCCCTGCCGCGCGTTCCTCACCGCGACGCCGTGCCGGGCGGCAATCCGCGCGAGAATCTCGTCGAAGCTCGACACCCGCAGCGACGAATCGGCCACCTCGCCGACGCGCCCCAGCAGCAACGCCCCGGAGCGCGGGTCGATCGTCAGCACCTCGCCGGCGCTCATGACGCGCCGTTCCTCCCCGCGCGTCACCTCCACCCTTCCCTCGTGCAGCGTCACCTTCACCCTCCCGCGCGGGTACGCCTCCACGTTAAAGGCGGTGCCGAGGACGGTGATCGTCACCTCGCCGGCCGTCAGCACGAAGGGGCGATCGTCCTTCACCACCTCGAAATAAGCCTCCCCCTCCAGCCTCGCCTCCCGCTCCCCGTCGTACGAGAGGGACGAGGAGACGTTCAGCGTCACCCCCGAACCATCGGGAAGGACAACCTGCCGCGGCGCCGGCGAGGAGTTCTTTACCACCATTATCGCGGTGGGCGTCTCCCTTTCGATCAGCAGCGCCCGCGTCACGACGCCCGCCGTCAGCAGCGGCAGCAACACCGCCGCCACCCGCGCGAGCGGTCGTCGCCACGAGCTGCCGGCGCGGCGAAGGCGACCGGAGAAGAGCCGCCCCCGCGTCTCCTCCAGCAGCTCGATGGCGAACCGTCCCGGCCGCGCGCGGTACTTCACCGACCGATCCCAGGCCTCGCGCAACGCCTCCTCCTTCCCGGCGTCCTTCGGGTCGTCGCGCAGCAGCCACTCTCGCACCTCCTCGGCCAGCGCGGGGGGGAGTTCCCCGGCCAAGTACTTGTCGATAATCTCCTTCGTATTCATCTTTCACTTTTTCAGGCGCGCGGGACGGCAACGCGGGAATCGCGTCCCCGCCAACGAGCGCCCCAAAGGTAACTATTTCCACTTCCCTGGCGCGTTGGCGGGCAAAAAATCGTCCCCGTCGTCGAACGCCAGCGTCTCCTTGATCTCCCGTTTGGCGGTGGACAGGTGGCTCTCCACCGTGTGTTTGCTGATGCGGAGCGTCCGCGCGATGTCGTTGACGCTCATCCCCTCCTCGCGGTTCAGTCGGAACACCTTTTGCCGCTGGTGGGGCATTTGGCCGATCATGAGGCTAATCAGCGAATCGGTTTCCCGCGCCATCATCAGCTCGTCGGTAGCCGCCTCCAGCTCCGTCCCCCGCGCGGAGAGGAAGTCGGTGTACCTCTTGCACACCTCCCGTTGCGCGACGAGGTTCTTCACGGCATTGCGGGCGATAGAATAGAGGTATCCCTCGAACGACTTGGAGGGTTTGATCCACGCCCGTTTTTCCCACAGGCGAATAAAAATCTCCTGGGTAATTTCCCTGGCGTCCTCCTCTGATCGGGTAAGTTGCGTGAGAAAGTCGTGGACGGCATCCGCGTAGTGCAGGTAGACCTTTTCGTAAGCCCGGTGATCCCCTTTCTTGAGTGATCTCAGTACCGACGGCGAGATGCTGGTTTCATATTCACTGTAATCGTTCACTTTCTCTATCCTTGTAACATTCGACATAACATACGTGTCTCGCGGTTATCCATAGAGTTATTTCATTCCGGTTACACTGCGTGCCCGGCGCCTTCGCGTTCCCTTCGGCGCGAGGAAAAAAATAAATTCTATCGTGTTCGTTGATTGCACACACGCGAGAGGGCGCGAAGGTAGACATTGCGAATGAAAATACAAGGCGTACGCCGGGGAGGATCATCGACGCCCGCGGGATGCCCGCCGTCACGCGCGTGACAGCTTTCATCACGCGCGTGACGGTTTACATCACGCGCGTGACAAGGTTATTC
>JAIRXZ010000024.1 GCA_031267995.1 Odoribacteraceae bacterium
CGGGAATTTTTTTGACGACGGGTCGCCCCACCTCCCGGCGGGGTGGCGACCGCTGCTGGCGGCGGTGAACGAGGATAATTGGAGGGGGATTCATCCCGCCGATACGTCGCGATACTGGGAGGGTTGGGGGACGATTCGATCCGACGAGCGGTTTGACGTCGCGCCCGTCGATTACCTGCAGACGGCCGCCGAGGCTTACGAGGCGGTGCTGGAGCATGCCGGGGCGTCGCTGGCGAGGGACGCGGCGGACAGGCGAATCGTGAGGGAGACGCGGGAGGGGAGTTTTACTTTCAAGGGTTCCCGCGGGGGGACGAACGGGCTGGTGGATTCGCAGGAGGATGTCGGCGGCTGGCCGGGGCTGAAGGGGGGCGAGGCGGCGACGGATGGCGACGGCGACGGGATGCCGGATGATTGGGAGCGGGCGCGCGGGTTGAACCCGGCGGTGGATGATTCCTCGTCGCGCGACCTGGACGAGGGGTATACCAATATAGAGGTCTACCTGAACGAGCGGGCGAACGTGCCCGCGGCGCGAGGGGTTGGCTTGTCCGCGAAAATGTCTACTTTTGAGAGCGATGGTCGCGAGTAGGCGGCCGCGAATAGAACGTGAATCATTTAATTGTAAAAAGGTATGAAGAATTTTAATGACGAGAATTTTTTGCTGCAAACGGCGACGGCCGAAAGGTTGTATCACGAGCACGCGGCCGGTTTGCCGATTATCGATTATCATTGCCACCTGAACCCGGCGTATATCGCCGACGATCACGCTTTTGATAATATCTCGAAGGCGTGGCTGGAGGGGGATCATTACAAGTGGAGGGCGATGCGGACGAATGGCGTGGAGGAGCGGTTTTGCACGGGGGGGGAGACGTCGGACTGGGAGAAGTTCGAGAAGTGGGCGGCGACCGTCCCCTACACGATGAGAAACCCGCTGTACCAGTGGACGCACCTGGAGCTGAAGACGGCTTTCGGGGTGACCAAGTTGCTGGGGCCGGCGACGGCGAGGGAGATTTATGACGCGTGCACGGAGAAGTTGCGGTCGCCGGGGTATTCGTGCCGGGGGCTGATGATGAAGTACGGCGTGGAGACGGTGTGCACGACGGATGATCCGGTGGACGCGCTGGAGCATCACGCGAAGTGCAAGGCCGATGGGTTTGCCGTGAAGGTGCTGCCGACGTGGCGGCCGGACAGGGCGATGGCGGTGGAGGATCCTGTGGCTTTTCGCGCTTACGTGGAGCGGTTGTCGGAGGTTTCCGGGGTTTCTATCGGCGGGTATGACGATTTGCTGGCAGCCCTGAGGGCGCGGCATGATTATTTCGCGGCGGCGGGTTGCAAGCTTTCCGATCACGGGATCGAGGAGTTTTACGCGGAGGATTATAGTGCCGCGGAGGTGGCCGCTATCTTTAATAAGGTGTACGGTGGCGCCGCGCTGACGCCCGCGGAGGTGGCGAAGTTCAAGTCGGCCATGCTGGTGGAGTTTGGCGTCATGGATTGGGAGAAGGGGTGGACGCAGCAGTTCCATTATGGCGCCATCCGGAATAATAACACGAGGATGTTTCGCCTCCTCGGCGCGGATACGGGTTTCGATTCGATCGGCGAGTTCAACACGGCCAAGGCGCTGGCGAAGTTCCTGGACAGGCTGGCGGTGCAGGAGAAGCTGACTAAAACTGTTCTTTATAATTTGAACCCGTGCGCGAACGAGATGATCGCGACGATGATTGGAAATTTCCAGGATGGATCGATGCCGGGGAAGATTCAGTTCGGATCGGGGTGGTGGTTTCTCGACCAGAAGGATGGGATGGAGAGGCAGTTGAACGCCCTGTCGCTGCTGGGGTTGCTGAGCCGGTTTGTCGGCATGTTGACCGATTCGCGGAGTTTTCTCTCCTATCCCCGCCACGAGTATTTCCGGCGGACGCTGTGCAACGTGCTGGGGAATGACGTGGAACAGGGGCTGCTGCCCGCGAGCGAGTTGCCTTTTATCGGCAAGATGGTGGAGGATATTTCTTGCAATAATGCCCGGAATTATTTTAATTTCTGAAGCGATGAAAGAGCTGAATAAAACGACGGCGAGCAAGCCGCGCTTGCCGGTGAAGGTACTGCAATTCGGGGAGGGCAATTTCCTGCGCGCCTTCGTCGATTGGATGATTGATAAGGCTAACGAGCGGGGGGTGATGCGACATGGCGTGGTGATCGTGCAGCCGATAGAGAAGGGGATGGCGGGGGCGCTGAACCGGCAGGATTGCCTCTATCATGTCTACCTGGAGGGGGTCAGGGAGCGGAAGCCTGTCAAGGATATCCGCCTGGTGAGTTGCGTGCAGGAGGCGGTGGATCCTTACGCGGATTATGCCCGGTACGAGGAGTTTTTCCTCTCGCCCGACCTGGAGATTACCGTTTCCAATACCACCGAGGCGGGGATCCGCTACGAGGAGGGGGAGGATATTTTCGCCTGCCCGCCGGCGTCCTACCCGGGCAAGATGACGGCGTTGCTTTACAAACGCTTCAACCATTTCAACGGGGCGCCGGGGCGGGGGTTGACGGTGATTTGCTGCGAGCTGATAGAGAATAACGGGAGCACGCTGCGGGAGTATGTCCTGAGGCACGCGCGGGCCAATCGGCTGGGCGAGGAGTTTACGCGATGGGTGACGGATCACTGCCGTTTTTGCGATACGCTGGTGGATCGCATCGTTACCGGTTTCCCGCGGGAGAGTATCGACGAGGTGAAGGCCGAGCTGGGGTTTGACGATAATCTGGTGGTGAAGGCGGAGTATTATCACTTGTGGGTGATTGGCGGGGCGGGCGGCGAGGAGCTGCGCGCCGCTTTCCCGCTGGACAGGGCGGGGTTGCACGTGTTGTTTATGCCCGATATTAAATCTTTCCGGGACAGGAAGGTGCGGGTGCTTAACGGCTCGCACACGGCGATGGTGCCCGTGGGGCTGCAAATGGGGTGCGATACGGTGATGAGCGCTATCGGCAACCCGCTGGTGGAGCGGTATGTCAACACGCTGGTGGAGCGCGAGGTGCTGCCCGTGATCGACGGCGACCGGGAGGAGCTGGAGGGTTTCGCGGCGGGTATCCTGGAGCGGTTTTATAATCCTTATATCCGCCACGCGCTGGGCGCTATCGCCCTCAATTCGCTGTCGAAGTGGGAGACGAGGAATTTCCCGACGGTGCTGGATAATCACGTGAAGGCGGGGAAGGTGGCGGCGTGTAGCCTCTTTTCGCTGGCGGCCTTGCTGGTGCTTTATAGCGGGCGGGCGGCGGTGCCTTTTACTCCTAATGATACGGCCGATCACGTGGAGTTTATCCGCCAACATTGGGATAACAACGACCTGGAGCGGAGCGTGCGCGAGATTGTCGAAAATACGCGCATCTGGACTGTGCCGCTGACTGCCGTTCCCGCGCTGGCGCCTACCGTGGCCGGGTTTGCCCGCGAGATCCTGGAGGATGGCATGGAGGTGGCTTTAACCAGGCTGTTGCAATGAAATCGCTCCTGAAGATTCACCCCGCGGACAACGTGGCCGTCGCCCTGAAAGCGCTGGCGGCCGGGGAGTACGCGGGGGTGGATGGGGAGGAGGTGCTGCTCCGCGAGGGGGTGGACGACGGGCACAAGGTCGCCCTGCGCGCCATCGGGCGGGGGGAGGAGGTGATCAAGTATGGCTACCCGATTGGTCGTGCCGCGGCGGATATCGCTCCCGGCGAGTGGGTACATTCTCACAATTTGAAAACGGGTCTGTCGGATAATTTGGAGTATACTTATCGCCCCGTTCCCGCGACGCTTCCCGCCCCTTCCTCCCCGCCGCTGCCGGTGTGGGGGTACCCGCGCGAGGATGGTGGCCTGGGTATCCGCAATGAATTGTGGATTATTCCCACGGTCGGGTGCGTGAACGGGCAGGCGAATGCCATCGCCGAGCGGGTGCGGCGGGAGCTGGATGTGTCGCACCTGGACGATGTCCGCGCCTACGCCCATCCCTACGGCTGCTCCCAGCTGGGGGACGATCACGCCAACACGCGAGCTGCCCTGGCAGGGATGATTCGACATCCCAACGCGGGGGCTGTCCTGGTGCTGGGCCTGGGATGCGAGAATAACCAGGTGGCCGAACTCCAACGCGAGCTTGGACATTGGGATGCCAACCGGGTGCGATTCCTGGTTGCCCAGGAGGTGGAGGATGAGGTTGCCGCTGGCCTCGACATTGCCCGCGAGCTGGTGGAGCAGACGAGAAGCGATCGCCGCGCGCCGCGTCCCCTCTCCCTGCTGAAGGTGGGGCTAAAGTGCGGCGGTAGCGATGGTTTTTCCGGTATCACGGCGAACCCTCTCGCGGGGTGGTTCTCGGACTGGCTGGTGGTGCGGGGCGGGACAACGGTGCTGACGGAGGTGCCGGAGATGTTCGGGGCGGAGACCTTGCTGATGGAACGCGCCGCCGATGCCGGGGTTTTTGAAAAGACCGTCCGCCTGATCAATGATTTCAAGGGTTATTTCCGCGCCTTTAACCAGCCCGTGTACGAGAATCCATCCCCCGGCAACAAACGCGGGGGGATTACCACCCTGGAGGAGAAGTCGCTGGGATGCGTGCAAAAGGGGGGCGGCGCTCCCGTGGTGGATGTTCTTTCCTATACCCGCCCGGTGGTGAGGCCGGGGCTGAATCTCCTGCAGGCGCCCGGCAACGACCTGGTTGCTACCTCCGCCCTGGCCGTGTCGGGGTGCCAGCTGGCGCTTTTTACCACGGGGAGGGGTACCCCCTTCGGCAGTTTCGTGCCGACAATGAAGATCGCTACCAACTCCCCGCTGGCCGCCCGCAAACCCGGTTGGATAGATTTTAACGCCGGCACGCTGCTGGAGGAGGAGGGACGCGATGCGCTCCTGGAGCGTTTTATCGCCTATTTCTACCGGGTGGTCAATGGCGAGCATCTCAAACACGAACAGGCAGGCTCCAAGGAGATCGCCCTGTTCAAAACGGGCGTCACCTTATAACCTTATAATAAAGAGATGAAAACAATAGCAAACCTTTCCTTCGCGCTGGCGCTGCTGACGCTCTGCTTCGGCAACGCGAGCGGGCGGGAGATCGTGGTCTCCCCTGACGGCGACGGCGATCACGCGACTCTCGCGGCGGCTTTCCAAGCTTTGCCCGACGATCCGACAACGTGGACAATTATCCACCTCCGGCCGGGTATATATAAGGAGAAACTCGTCCTGGATGTGCATAAAAACAAGGTCAAAATTATCGGCGAGGATCCCCTCACCACCGTCATCACCTGGGGCGATCACACGGGCAAAGTCGTCAACGGCGATACCATTCATACCTATACTTCCTATACCCTCTCCGTCCGCGCGGACGATGTCACCTTCGCCAACATCACCATCGAAAACAGCGCGGGAGCCGTCGGTCAGGCCGTGGCTTGCGAAACCCGCGGCGATCGACTCTGCTTTATCAATTGCCGGCTGGTGGGCAACCAGGATACTTTTTTCACGCGGGGGACGGTCAGCCGCGTCTACCTGAAAAATTGCTACATCGAGGGCACTACCGATTATATTTTCGGCCCCTCCGTCGCCCTCTTTGACAGTTGCCACCTCCACTCCAAGAAAAACTCCTTCATCACCGCCGCCTCTACCACCGAGCGCAATACCTATGGCTACGTCTTCCGCGATTGCCGCGTCACCGTCGCCCCCGGCGTCACGCGCCTCTACCTCGGTCGCCCGTGGCGTTCCTTCGCCAGGACGGTCTTCATCCGTTGCCATCTCCCGGCGGAAATCGCCCCGGCAGGCTGGGACAACTGGCGCGCGCCTGAAAAAGAAAAAACCGTCTACTACGCCGAGTACCGCTCCACCGGCGCGGGTGCCAATCCCACCGCCCGCGTGCCCTGGAGCCACCAGCTTACCGACAACGAGGCCGACGCCTACACCCCGCGGAATATTTTTGGAAAAAACACGGGCGGGGAACCCTTCGCCGCCGATTGGAATATTGAAATCAACAACTGAAGATGAAAAAGAGTATAACCATGCTTTGCCTGGCCGCCCTCTCCCTCGGCGCCAACGTCCCGGGACAGCTGACCAACGCCCTCTGCGAGATCCACAACCCCGGCCCCCGGGAGAGAATCGACGCCCCGGTGGTGATAGATCTCCGCGCGATGACTTTCGACTTCAAGGTGCGATCGGCCGCGGTGATCGACGATGCCGGTCGGGAGATCCCCTCGCAGCTCGACGACCTGAACGGCGATCGCCTCCCGGACGAGCTATCTTTCGTGATAGACATCCCCTCTCGCGCCACGAGAACGCTGAAAATCTCCTTCTCCCCGGATCCTCCCGCCGCCTATCCCTCGCGCGTGCACGCCCAGATGCTCGTGAGCGACAAAAACAGGCGACACGTCCCCGTCCTCGCCATCACCATCCCCGGCTCCAGCAACATCTACAACCAGATGCACCACCACGGCCCCGCCTTTGAATCGGAGCTGGTCGCCTACCGCCTCTACTTCGACCGCAAGCAAACCGTGGACATCTACGGGAAATTCAACAAAGGCCTCGAGATACAAGCCTCCGGCTTCTACCCCTCTGACGACCAGTTGGCCGCCGGCTTCGGCGACGACGTCCTCCTCGTCGGCAACAGCTGCGGCGTGGGCGCCCTCAAGGGGTGGGACGCCCAAAAAGCCACCCACGTGGAACCCGTACTCTCGCGCACGGAGCGCGTCATCGCCCGAGGCCCCGTCCGCGCCATCGTGGAAGTGGAAGCCAACGACTGGCACTACCAGGGCGCCCTCCTCAACATCCTCACCCGCTACACCCTCTACGCCGGCCACCGCGACATCGTCGTGGAAACCTTCTTCGAGGAACCCCTTGCCCAGCAGCTATTCTGCACCGGCGTGCAGGACATCAAAGGCTCCCTTTCCTACTCCGACCACGCCGGCCTCATCGCCTGCTGGGGCACCAACTGGCCGGTCAACGACACCGTCAAATACGCCAAAGAAACCGTCGGCCTGGCCGCCTGCATCCCCGCCACCAACATCCGCTCGGAGGAGCGCGACGGCCTCAACTACCTTTACACCATCGCCGCCCCCGGACAAAAGTACATCCGCTACCACGCCACCTTCACCTCCACGAAAGAAACCTTCGGCTACAAAACCCCCGACGACTGGTTCGCCCACGTCCGCTCCTGGAAGGAGGATCTCGACGCCCCCCTCGAAATCAAGGTAGAGCAAACGCCCCGCACCCGCTAACCCCCTGCCTCGCCCCTCGCCCCTTTCCCGCCCCTTCCCCCCCCCTTTCCCGCTGGCGCGGGCTTGTAGCCCGTGCCCGTAATGTGAGACGTAGCACGCTACGTCTCTACTGATTTCCATTTGTAAGTCCCTCTGTAGAGACGTAGCGTGCTACGTCTCCCGAAATGCCAATACCGACGACATATCGCCGTACCCGTGATGCGAGACGTAGCACGCTACGTCTCTACACAAAGAGGTGGGCGCACACGGAGGTGCGCCCCTACAGCATAACATCGGAAACACGTGAAGGGCGCACACGAAATCGCGCCCCGCCAGCGATTTTCACCGTGATGGGGCGCGTCGCCAATGTTTTCTCTATCTCTTGCCCTTCTACGGGATGGCTTGTATACTCCCGAAATCTCTCCAAACCTCCGCGCCCTGGTAAGCGTCCACCGCGCCCGCCGGCACGTTTAAGGTGAGGGTGTTTACGGGAACACCCTCAAAAACATGGCTGCTTATTCTTTGCGGCACGGGGTTCAGGTTGGTCACGGAGGTCAAGCCGGAGCAACCGGCAAAGGCATGATAGCCGATAAATGTAACCGAATTGGAGATGGTCACGGAGGTCAAGCCGGAGCAGCTGTTAAAAGCATACCATCCGATAGATGTAACCGAATTGGGGATGGTCAACGCGCCGGTCAAGCCGGTGCAATCGACAAAAGCATAATTGCCGATAGATGTAACCGAATTGAGGATGGTTATAGAGGTTAAACCGGAGCAACCGAAAAAAGCATAATCACCGATAGACGTAACCGAATTGGGGATGGTCGCGGAGGTCAAGCCGGAGCAACCGGCAAAAGCCCAATCGCCAATAGATGTAACCGAAGCGGAGATGGTTACAGAGGTCAAGCCGGAGCAATCGGCAAAAGCCCCATCGCCGATAGATGTCACCGAAGCGGGGATGCTCAACGTGCCGGTAAACCCGGAGCAACCGAAAAATGCCCAATTGCCGATAGATCCAACCAAATTACCGATGATCAACCCGCCGGTAAAACCGGGGCACCGGCTAAAAGCCCCCCCGCCGACGGACGTTACCGAATCGGGGATGCTCAACGTGCCGCTAAACCCGGAGCAACCGGAAAATGCCCCAGCGCCGACAGATGTCACCGAACCGGGGATGCTCAACGTGCCGGTCAACCCGGAGCAATGAGAAAAAGCAAACTCGCCGATGGATGTCACCGAACCGGGGATAGTCAGCACGCCGGTCAACCCGGAGCAATGAGAAAAAGCCCTTCCGCCGATACGCCTAACCCCGTCCCGTATAACCAAGGAGGTGATACTTCCACGGCATCCACGCCAAGGCGCGGAGCTTCTACCAACACTATAACTTCCCGTATCGCCGTTACCGCTAATGGTGAGGGTGTAATCACCCGGCTCGCCGGTAATCGCCCACGTGCAGTCGCCGGTGACGCCGGAAGCCAAGGGTGGGGTAATAGTCTCGGATTCGCCCTTTTCGCGGCCGGAAAAATCTGTTCTCATCGCCGCGATCGTGAGAAATAAGTTCTTTTTCATTTGTTATCCTTTCAGGTAATTATTGAGTCCTTCCGCTAACCTCGGTAGCGGTAAGGGCGAAAAATTTTTCGCCCTTGCCGGTGTGCGGTTTCACATAATGTTTGTTTCAGCATTGTTTAATTCTTGGTTCTATTCAGGTATAGCCACGATGCTCCCGAAAGCTCCCCAAACCTCCGCGGCACGGTAGGTAGACACCGCGCCGGCCGGCACGTTTAAGGTGAGGGTGTTTATAGGAACACGGTCAAAAACAGAGCCACTTATACCTTGTGCCACGGGGTGCAGGTTGGTCACGGAGGTCAAGCCGGTGCAATACCGAAAAGCCGCATCGCCGATAGAGGTAACCGAATTGGGGATGGTCACGGAGGTCAATCCGGAGCAAAAGGAAAAAGCCCGCTCACCGATAGACGTCACCGAACCGGGGATGATCAACGTGCCGGTCAAGCCATGGCAACTGGCAAAAGCCCAATCACCGATAGATGTAACCGAATTGGGAATGGTTAACGTGCCGACAAAGCCGGAGCAATAGTAAAAAGCCCGCTCACCGATAGATTTAACCGAATTGGGGATGGTCACGGAGGTCAAGCCGGTGCAAACGGAAAAGGCATCCTCGCCAATAGATGTAACTGAATGAGGGATGGCTAACGAACCGGTAAAGCCAGAGCAATTATGAAAAGCCCAATCACCGATAGATGTAACCGAATTGGGAATGGTTAACGTGCCGGTAAAGCCGGAGCAACCGACAAAAGCGCCATAACCGATAGATCTAACCGAATTGGGAATGGTCAACGTGCCTGTAAAGCCGGAGCAATGGTAAAAAGCCATATCGCCGATAGTTGTAACCGAATTGGGGATGGTCAACGTGCCGGTCAAGCCGGAGCAATAGTGAAAAGCCCGCTCACCGATAGATTTAACCGAATTGGGGATGGTCAACGAGCCGGTCAAGCCGCGGCAATTGGCAAAAGCATACTTACCGATGGTAGTTATCCCGTCCTCTATGATCAGGGACTTAATGCCGTCATGGTATTCATACCAGGGAGCGTTAGTGGAAATATACTGACCTGCATCATCATAAACACCGTCATAGTTCGCCATGGCACCCGTGCCGCTGATGATGAGGGTGTAATCACCCGGCTCGCCGGTCAGCTCCCAGGTGCAGTCGCCGGTGGCGTCAGTAGCCTCAGATTTGTCGCAGCCGGCAAAGGCTATCGTCGCCGCTGCTATCATGAGAAATAGTTTCCTTTTCATTTGTACTCTTTTAAGCGTGTGTTATTCTTTCAAGTGATCTTCTTTATTGATTTCTTTTTCGTCATCGGGTTTAAACGTCGCGCCCCGCCGTCGGCTTGCACCGTGACGGGGCGCGTCGCCAATATTTTATGCTCTTACTTCTACGGGATGGCTTGTATGGTTCCGAAATCTCTCCAACCCTCCGCACCTTGGTAAGCGTCCACCGCGCCCGCCGGCACGTTTAAAGTGAGGGTGCTTACAGGAACATCTTCAAAAACAAAGCTACTTATGCTTTGCGGCACGGGGTTCAGGTTGGTCACGGAGGTCAAACCAGAGCAATCGGCAAAAGCCTGAAAGCCGATAGATGTAACCGAGTTGGGAATGGTCACGGAGGTCAAGCCGGCGCAACCGGAAAAAGCACTACTGCCGATAGATGTAACCGAATTGGGGATGGTCACGGAGGTCAAGCCGGAGCACTCGTAAAAAGCATAATCGCCGATAGACGTAACCGCATTGGGGATGGTCAACGTGCCGGAAAAGCCGGAGCAACCGTAAAAAGCCCGCTCGCCGATAGATGTAACCGAATTGGGGATGGTCACGGAGGTAAAGCCGGTGCACTCGTAAAAAGCATAATCGCCAATAGATGTAACCGCGTCGGGGATGATCAACGCGCCGGTCAAGCCGGGGCACTTGTAAAAAGCATAATTACCGATAGATTTAACCGAATTGGGGATGGTTAATTTGCCGGTCAAGACGGGGAAACCGACAAAAGCCCAGTTACTGACGGCAGTTACCCCGTTCCGTATAACCAGTGTCCTAATGTCGTCATGGTATTCGTACCAGGGAACGTTACTGGGAACACCATAAGAACCATAATAATCCGTCATGGCACCCTTGCCGCTAATGGTGAGGGTGTAGTCGCCCGGCACGCCGGTCAGCGTCCAGGTGCAATCGCCGGTGGTGCCGGAAACCACGGGAGGAGTACTAGTTTCAGATTCATTTTTTCCGCAGCCGGAAAAGGCTATCGCCACCGCTGCAATCATGAGAAATAGATGCTTTTTCATTCTTGTTTTCTTTTAAGTGATTTTCTTTATTGAATTCTTTTTCGTCCCGCGGTAGCAACAGGACGTGGGGGCGAAAATTTTTTCGCCCCTACCCTCGCGTATTACCTCGCGATATTAAAGGTGACGGTCTTCTGCCCCTTGTAGACTCCCTTGCCGTGAAGGGTGAGGTCTGCCGTGCCGACGTCGACATTATTCTTGTAAGTAACGAAGAAGTCCTTGGCGAAGACCAGCTCCACGGTCGGTTTCCCCCCCTCGCGGTAGTAGGCGCGCGGGATGGGCGTGACGGCCTTCTCCGTGTACTGTTGCGTTTCGACGGGTTCGACGACGCAATGTTCCGTGACGCCAATATCCTTCCGCGCGTGGTGGTGATTGTGCTCGTTAAAATAGTCGACCTGCACGTTCAGTTCCGCGATAAACGCGGCGCCGTTCGGCGTCGGGGAGACGATCTCGTTGGCGTCGATGACGGTAACCATCCCGCGGTAGACCCCCTCGATCTCCCGTCGCACGTCCTCCAGCCGTTCGGTAGGCCGCTGTGACTTCTCGCGCCCGCGTTCCAGGTAGATCCGGGTGAACTCCCCCGTGGCCTCCGTCAGCTCCGCCACCCAATCATCCAAGTCGAGCTGCTTCACCTCCCACGCGAACGTGGTGTTCAGATCGTCGAGGAGCACCTGCACGGCCGCCGTCTCCTCCTCGTAAGCTTTCCCGCGGATGTTGCCGAACTCCCCGAGGCGCGCGTGCAACCGGCGGGCGGCATCGACGATCCCCGCGTTCAGCGACAACATGGCGGCGTTGATGGTGGCGTTGATGGCGGACACGGCGTGATCCACGCGCCGGTCGGCCTCGACGAGTTGTGCGGTCAACTGGCTGGCGCGCGCCGCGTCCAGCAACTTCTTCTCCAGCGCCAGCAGGCCGGAGAACGTGCCGTACAGCGTGGCGACCATCGCCTTGACCGTGGTATACACGTCCAGCAGCTGGTCAAACGTCCACGAGAACTCGTAATGCGCCTCGTTGCGCAAGTACTGGAAATAGATACTCTTGATTTTTTTCATGATGTTTAGCGTGTTAAGTAATTAAATATTAAAAGACGAAATCGTGACGTGGTGGCGGCGGCGCGGGGAGATGGCGGGAGGCTCCCGCGACGTCGCGGAAATGCCAAACGGGCAGCGGGACGGTTCCCCCGCGTGGGGGAAATGCCAAACGGGTCGCATGATGTTTCCCCCGCGTGGGGGAAATGCCAAACGGGTCGCATGATGTTTCCCCCGCGTGGGGGAAATGCCAAACGGGTTGCGGGACGTTTCCCCCGCGTGTGGGAAATGCCAAACGGGTCGCGGGACGTTTCCCCCGCGTGGGGGAAATGCCAAACGGGTTGCGGGACGTTTCCCCCGCGTGGGGGAAACGCGAAACAGGGTCGCGGGACGTTTCCCCCGCGTGGGGGAAACGCGAAACAGGGTCGCGGAATGTTTCCCCCATATCGGGGATGCGCTCGAAGGTGACCGGCCAGTGGTGCGATCCGTCGGGGAGGCAGCCTTTGGTGATGGCGGCGAGGACGTCCTGCCGCGTGTCGTTGGTGAACGAGGCACCGGTGGCCAATACAAATAATTTTGCGTGCGCGCATGAAAAAAGGCGGGCAACTATATAAGGTATGGTTGCTCGCCCGTGGCGGGAGCGTTGCTCGTCACACCGGATTTCCGGTCTCGTATTTTCTTGGGGTATTCCTGCCTGTAAACAGGGGGTAATCTCTTTCACGTTCACTTGTTTCATCGGTATATATTGTTATTTCATTTCCTGTCTCGCCACGAATTCTTTCGATGCTGCAAATATAGGTCGACTTTTGTAATGGCAATGGTATAAGGCGAAAAAAATGATTGAAATGCGGAAAAAAACTCTGACTATGTTTTTTCCTGCACGACGACGGCGCACCTCTACAGCATACTCCAATAACCGTGGCTTCGACAAGCTCAGCCACCACCACCACCACCGCGGTGGCTGAGCCTGTCGAAGCCCAAACAACAAAAGCCAACAATCATACCCCCGATGCTGGCGCGGACTTGCAGTCCGTGCCAACGAAGGGGCAATCTTTCGGGTGGTGGCACGGGCTACAAGCCCAACAACCACCACGGTGGCTGAGCCTGTCGAAGCCCAAACAACAAAAGCCAACAATCATGCCCTCGGTGGAGGCACGGGCTACAAGCCCGCGCCAGCGAAAGGGCACAACGCGGGAAAGGGCGACCGCGAGGGTCGCCCCTACAACATTTTCCGACGAATACGTAGGGGCGCACCTGCGTGTGCGCCCTTTCCCGCCCAACGACAACACCGGTAAAACTGTAGGGGCGAATAATTATTCGCCCTCACCGCCTGTAAAGCAAAACACGTCGCGGGTGCACACGCGGGAAAGGGCGAATAATTATTCGCCCCTACGGCATTATCCAATAACCGTTGAGCCTTGGCTTCGACAAGCTCAGCCACCGGGGAGGTGGCTAGCCTGTCGAAATCGTACCGGGGCTTCGACAAGCTCAGCCACCACTATGGTGCTCAGCCACCGCGGCTATTATACGGTGGCTGAGCCTGTCGAAGCCACCACCACTGCGGTGGCTGAGCCTGTCGAAGCCCAAACAACAAAAGCCAACAATCATGCCCTCGGTGGAGGCACGGGCTACAAGCCCGCGCCAGCAGCGGGGTGGTTAGTTGGTGGAGTAGATGTCGCCTTCGCGGTAGAGGAGGGAGTGGGCTTCTCCTTGTCCGGTGAAGGTGGTGGCGGCGGGGAGGAGGACGTCGGAGGTGTAGCCGCGGAAGTTGTAGCAGTAGAGTTTCCAGCCGGTGGGGGTGTTGGCGAGGACGGCGAGACATTCGAAGGTGATGTTGTCGTCGTAGACGTGGCGGATGAAGGCGACGCGTTCGTCG
>JAIRXZ010000100.1 GCA_031267995.1 Odoribacteraceae bacterium
CAACGCGGGAAAGGGCGCCCGCAAGGGGTGCCCCTACAACATTTTCCGGCAAACCCGTAGGGGCGCACCTGCGTGTGCGCCCTTTCCCGCCCAACGACAACACCGGTAAACCCACCGGGGCGAATAATTATTCGCCCCTACAACATTTTCCGACGAACCTGTAGGGGCACCCCTCGCGGGTGCCCTTCCCCTCGCGTGTACCCCGGTGACAACTCGTCGAAGGTGCATACGCGGGGAAGGGCGACCGCGAGGGTCGCCCCTACAACATTTTCCGGCAAATTGTGTAGAGACGTAGCGTGCTACGTCTCCGCAATTATGGTCACGATTCCTGAGACGTAGCACGCTACGTCTCTACAGTTGGGATGTAAATAACGATAACACGTTTCCCGCAATTGCGGAAAGTCTGCGGACAGTGTCGGCACGTTTTCCGCAATTGCGGAAAGTCCGCGGACAATGTCGGCATGAAAACCCCGGCCGGGGTTTTTGTACCGCACAGCGCAGGAATAAAAACATCATCAGAATTTTCTTGCCGCGCAGCGCAGGAATAAAAACATCATCAGAGTTTTCTTGCCGCGCAGCGCGGGAATAAAAACATCATCAGAGTTTTCTTGCCGCGATGTGCGGGAGAAAAAACATCGTCAGAGTTTTCTTGCCGCGACGCGCATGAATAAAAACATCGTCAGGGTTTTCGTGCCGCGATGCGCGGGAAGAAAATCACGACAGGGTTTTTCCCCCCGCTCACTCCACGCGAATAATCTTGTCGAGGGTGACGTACCAGAGGTAAGCGGCAGCGGGGCGGTAATCCATCAGGGAAAGGGTTTGGAGGTACGCACGCAGCTGATCGGCATGCGCGGATCGTTCGGAGCGTCCGAACTTGTAATCGACGACGGTCACTTGCCCGTCGCGGATCATCACGCGGTCGGGGCGGAGGCGGTGGCCGGTGGGGAGGAGGATGTCGCGCTCGTTGATGACGCGGGAGGTGCCGTCGAACCAGGCGGAGGCGGTGGGGCGCGAGAGGTGTTTCTCCAGGAGGCGGAGGTAGGCGGACTCGCTGTCGGCGGGGATCAGCCCCTCCAGGCAGAGGGAGCGGACGGCGCGACCGGCATCGGCACGCGTGGCGACGCGGCGGAATAGCTCGTGGAGGAGTTTGCCCTCGTCCAAGGGGGCGTTCGAGGATGCGTTCAAGGGGGCGTTCGAGGACGCGTCCAGGGGGGCGTTGGGCGTCTCGGCGGGCTGGTCGGGGGTGAACTCGCGGTAGCGGTAGCGGACGCTCACGCGGTCGCCGACGGGGTAGACGGGGTAGTCGTCCAGGTGGAGGCGGGAGGAGGGGTCGGCGGGCGACGGGGCGACGGGGGCGGGTTGGCCGATGACGAGGTAGCGCTCTTCGCCGTTCCAGTTGGCGAGGAGGGGGTGGTCGGCGGAGGCCTCGATCACCTGGTAGAGGAGGGCGGAGACGTCGGTGGGTTTTCCCTCCTTGGTGATGGCGGGGGCGTGCGGGAATACGTGCAGCTCGTCGCCGGCGCGGGTGAGCGCCACGTAGAGGAGGTTGAGGTTGTCGACGAGGGTTTTGGCTTGTTCCTGGCGATAGTCCTCGTTGAAGTGGGTTTCTTTCAGGCGGGAGGAGTAGGCGACGGGCGCCGTGGCGAGGGCGCGGAATCCTTTCTCGCGGTTGTTGGCCCACAGGCGACGGCGGTGGCGGGTGTCGTCCAGTTCCCAGGAGCAGAAGGGGAGGATGACGGCGTCAAATTCCAGTCCCTTGGATTTGTGGACGGTGAGGACGCGGAGGGCGTCTACCTCCTCGGAGGTGGTGAGGAGTCTCTTGTCGCCCTCTTTTTCCCACCACTGGAGGAAGAGGGGGATGCTGTTGGTGTTGGTGGCCTCGTAGTCGAAGATGGCTTCCTGGAGGGCGATGAGGTAGGGGAGTTCGCCGGCGTCGGGGGGGAGTTGGAGGTTGGCGATGATGTTTTCCACGGTTTCGAGGATGGAGCCGACGGGCGACCGGGCGGCGTCGATGGCGAGGGCGAGGGGGGGGGCGGTGTCGCGGATGGTTTCCGGTCGGGCGGCCAGTTGGAGGATGTCGTGGAGGGTCTCCTTGCCGGGTTCGCGGGCGAGGGTGAAGTAGTGGCGCAGCATGGCGGCGCGGTTGACGGCGTCGCGCGGTTCGGCGACGTGGCGAAGGATGCTGACGAGGAGTTGCACGCGGGGGGAGGCGGTGAGGAAGAGGGAGTCGTTGGAGACAAAGGGGATGGTGGCGGCCGGGTTGTTTTTGTTGTATTGCATCAGGTAGTCGGCCACGAGGGCGCCTTCCTTGGCGGTGCGGACGAGGATGACGCAGTTTTTGAGGGAGGCGCCGCGGGTGGTGAGGTCGCTGATGACTTCGGTGGCGCGTTGCATGATCCAGTCGAGGCTCTCCTCTTCCCGCTTGCCGGCGGGGCTGAAGTGCACTTGCACGCGGCCGCCGGGGGGGCGCGATGGTTGTTGCTCCAAGCTTTCGTAGGCAGCGGCGATGGAGGTGTCCGCGGCGCCGGATTGTTCGTCGAAGATCTCCGCGAGGCGTCGCGCGGCGCCGCGGAAGACGAGGTTGTTAAATTCGACGATCTCCTGCCGGCTGCGCCAGTTGCGGTCGAGGTGCACGTGGCAGACGCCGAAGGTGGCGAACTCGCGGTCGATGCCGCCGGCGAGGAGTTGCCAGTCGCCGTCGCGCCATCGGTAGATGCTTTGCTTGATGTCGCCCACCAGCAGCGCCTTTCCTCCCTCGGCGAGGGTGTTGACGACGAGGGGACGGAAGTTTGCCCACTGGAGGGTGGAGGTGTCCTGGAATTCGTCGATCATGAGGTGGTGGTAGAAGTTGCCGCATTTCTCGAAGATGAAGGGGGCGTCGTTGTTGCCGATGAGGAGGTTGAGGAGGTGGGTGGTGTCGCCGAGGAGCATGACTCCTTTTTCGCGGCAGTATTCCCTGATTTCGTTGGCGAGGTCGTCGAGGATGCCCAGCTGGTAGAGGCTTCCGCGGAGCTGGAGGGCGGAGCGATAGTCCCTGTTGCCGTCGTCGTGCAGGGCGATGAGGCGGGCGAGGAGGGGGTTGAGGGTGGGGTAGAGGGCTTCGACGCGGGCGACGATGTCCGGGCGTTGTTGCTTGGCCGTCCATTCGGCGAGGTTGTCGACGGTGGCGCGGGTGGTGTCGGTGATGGCGTCGGGAGGGTTTTCGCGGACGCGGGCGAAGATGGAGATGAAGCCGCGGGCGCCGCGCTTGAAGTCGGCGGGTTGCAGGCCGGAGGCTTCGATGGCCTGGCAGGCGATGTCGCCCGTTTCGCGGAGGGCGTTCTCGTGGCTGGTGATGATCTCCAGGAGGAAGCGGCGGTATTCGGCCAGGAATTTTTTGTCGCCGAAGCGTTCGAGGGTTTGCTTGTCGAAGAGTTTGTAGTGCTCGCCGAAGAGTTCTTTTCCGAGGTCGGCGATTTTGTCCTTGACGTTCCAGGCGCGGGTTGCCTCGACGTTTTCCTCCATGAGTTCGGTGATCCATCGCCCCAGCTCCTTGTCGGTGGAGGCGCGCTGGACGAGCTGGTCGACGGCGCGGGCGAGGACGTAGTCGGTGTCCAGCTCGACGTTGTAACCGGGGAAGACGCCCAGCTCGCGGGCGAACGATTTGAGGAGACGCTGGAAGAAGCGGTCGATGGTGGTGACGGACACCCGCCCGTAGTCGTGCAGGATGGAGGTTTGGAGGAGGGTTGCGCGCTCTTTTATTTGGGCGTCGGAGAGGAGGAGTGTTTCGGCGATCGCCCGCTTGTAGGGGCTGTCCTCGCCGCGCGCCATGTGGTGCAGCTCGCGGATGACGCGGGATTTCATCTCGCCCGTGGCTTTGTTGGTGAAGGTGACGGCGAGGATGTTCTTGTATTCGGGTGGCGAGGCGAAGATGATCTTGAAAAATTCCATCGCGAGGGCGAAGGTTTTTCCCGATCCGGCCGAGGCCTTGTATATGGTTAGCGCGGTGGCCTGGGGCATGGGTTAGAGGCGCGAGGCGAGGATGTCCCGCAGGTTGTCGATGTTGACGTCGGGCATGCCGCCGAGGGGGATGGCTCGCTGGCGGAGGCGTTGCTCGACGCGGTCGATGGTGTCGGCGCCGATGCCGTGGGCGGAGAGGCGGGTGGCCACGCCGAGGGATTGGAAGAAGCGTTCGGTGGCGTCGATGGCCTGGTCGGCGTTGTCGGTGCCCCACACGCGTTCGGCGTACTGGAGGAGCTTGGGGCGGCGACTCCCCGCGGTGGCGCGCATGACGCCGGGGAGCACGATGGCCAGCGTCACGCCGTGATCCATGCCGTGGAGGGCGGTCAGCTCGTGGCCGATGTGGTGCGACGACCAGTCCTGCGCCACCCCGCAGCCGATCCACCCGTTGAGCGCCACGGTGGCCGCCCACGTGAAGGTGGCGCGGTTTTGGTAGTCCGGCGCGCCTTCTTGCATCAGCCGGGGAGCAATCTCGACGAGGGTTTTGAGGATGCTTTCGGAGAATCTGTCCTGGATCTCGTCCCCGCGAGCGACGGTGTAATATTGTTCCATCACGTGGACGAAGGCGTCGATGATGCCGTTGGCCAGCTGCCGCGGGGGGAGGGAGTAGGTGGTTTCGGGGTCGAGGATGGAGAAGCGCGGGAAGACGTACTTGGAGGCGAAGGAGAGTTTTTCGCGGGTGCTGTCGCGTGTGACAACGCTGTTGGCGTTCATCTCCGATCCCGTGGCGGGCAAGGTGAGGACGACGCCTATCGGGAGGGCTACCGTCACGCGGGCGCCGGCGGCGACGATGTCCCACGGGTCACCACCGCGGAAGCAGGCGGCGGCGGCGATGAATTTGGTGCCGTCGATGACGGATCCACCGCCGACGGCCAGGAGGAAGCCGATGTTCTCGCGCTGTACTTGCTGCACGGCTTTCATGAGGGTTTCGTAGCGGGGGTTCGGTTCGATGCCGCCGAACTCTACCACCTCGTAGTTCCGCAGGGCGCGCATCACTTGCGCGTGGACGCCGTTGCTCTTGATGCTGCCGCCGCCGTAGGTCAGCATGACTTTGAATCCCTTGGGGATTAGTGCCGCGATCTCCGCGATTTTTCCTTTCCCGAAGAGGATTTGCACGGGATTGTAATAGTTGAAATTCTCCATTGCAATTATTTATAGTTGTTCTTCAAGTACCTCGTCGTCCCAGGCGCGCTGCCCGAGGTCGTCGATCCGCTGGAGGATGTAGCGGAGGAGGGATGCCCGGATGCGCCGTTGCCCCAACCTGTCGATGGTCTCCTCCAGCAGCGTTGCTGCTTCTTCAAACTCGCCCTCTCGCTCCAGCAGCCAGGCCATGTTCACGGCTGCCCGCGCGGCGGTGAACGGCCCGCGCTCCAGGGCTACCGACCACGCTTCCCAGGCCTGCGCCGGGCGGTTGGTCTCCAGGAGATAGAGGCCGAGATTCAGGAGTTTGTTGCCCGTGTATACGCGCCTCTCCGCGGGGATCCACGCGGGGGTGACGTACTCCGCGAAGCTCCACCCCTTTTGGTAGAAATACTCCCGGATGGTGCCGCGATAGTCCCCCGCGTCCAGGAGGGTTGTCACCGGCAGGCGGTCGCTCACCAGGGTATCCAGCAACTCGCCGGTGATGGCGTCGTAGACGCGGAGCAGCATGTTGTTTTCCAGCTCCACCCTGTTGTGGTCGACCAGGCGAAACTTGCAATACTCCACCGTGAAGAGGTGCGACGCCCCGCGATCCCCGGCGAGCGTCAGCGCCTCCCCGCGCGTGATTTGGGAGGGGACGATAGAGTCCGGCGCGTACGTCACCGGCGGGTCGGGGATGCGCTCGATGGCCGTCCCCCTGACGCCCCAGCGCAAGCCCTCCTGCAGGCCGCTGAAGAAGCGCGACACCAGCTCGGCGCGCGTCACGCCCAGGGTCGCCCACAGTTCCGGCGCGGAGAGGGTATCGCCCTCGTGGACGATCGCCCTGTCGGCGAAGACGAATTTATTCTCGTTCCCGCCCAGGGTCAGCGTGGCGGGTTCCAAAATATCGACGCGAAGTGTCCGGTAGGTGCTGCACGCGGTGAGCGCGAGGAGGATTCCCGCTGCCAGGATAACTCTTCTTTTCATGTTGTTTGTATTTTTTCGTGAAGTGTCATGTGAAAAACAAAGCACGGTAAAGGTATGCGATCTTTTACTGATTACAAAAGAGAAAATGCCTGAAAAGGTCGCCCCTTCCAAGCATTTTTTCTTTTTATGGATCGTTACATGTTCATCCCGCCGCAGACGTGGATCGTCTGGCCGGTGACGTAGGCGGAGAGGTCGGAGGCGAGAAAGAGGCACACCCGCGCGATGTCCTCCGGTGTTCCCCCCCGTTTCAGCGGGATCTTGGACGCCCACTCCTGGCGCACCTCTTCGGGGAGTTGCCCCGTCATTTCGGTGATGATGAAGCCGGGGGCTACCGCGTTGACGCGAATGTTACGGGATCCTAACTCCTTGGCCACGCTCTTGGTGAAGCCGATGATCCCCGCCTTGGAAGCAGAGTAGTTGGCTTGCCCGGCGTTGCCGCTAACCCCCACCACGGAACTCATGTTGATGACGGAACCGCAGCGTTGACGCAGCATCACGGCGGTGACCGCCTTGGTGAAGTTGAATACCGACTTGAGGTTGACGCCAATCACGGCATCCCACTGCTCCTCGCTCATGCGCATCAGCAGGCCATCCTTGGTGATGCCGGCGTTGTTCACGAGGATGTCCACCCGACCGAAGTCGCGGGTAATCTCCTCCACCGTCGAGGCCGTGGCAGCGAAATCGGCCGCGTTGGAAGCGTACATCTTCGTCTTCACGCCCGTGGCGGCGATCTCCGCCTCGGTAGCCAGGGCGATATCGTCGCGCCGCAAGTCGGTAAAGGCGACGCTGGCGCCCTGTCTCGCGAACTCAAGCGCCACGGCTTTCCCGATCCCGCGCGATGCCCCGGTGACGACGGCAATTTTTCCTTCTAATAGTTTCATAGCTTTTCTTGTTTTTAGGGTTTATTCAAATGTAAAGGGCTTCTTCTTTCTCTCGCGTTCGACGCCCTCGCGGGGCAAATGTAACGATTTTTCCATAGTTTTGCAGCAAGTAAAAACAGAATAGCAAGAACCAAACGACATGGAAGAACCGATCTTGAACGAACACAACAAACAGGAATATCCCCCGATGCACACCGTCGAGCATATCCTGAACCAGACGATGATCCGCCTCTACGGCTGCCCGCGATCGCGGAATACCCACATCGAGCGGAAGAAAGGGAAGTGCGATTACCACCTCCCCAACGCGCCGACGGGAGAGGAGATCAGCCTCATCGAGGAACGCGTGAACGAGGTCATCGCCCGCCGCCTTCCGGTGGAGATCTCCTTCGCCGACCGGGACGAACTCCCCGCCGGCATCGACCTGAGCAAGCTTCCGGGGGACGCGAGCCAGACTTTGCGCCTCGTCCGCGTGGGCGACTACGACGTTTGCGCGTGCCTCGGCGCGCACGTGGCCAACACCTCCGAGATCGGCGCGTTCAAGATCCTGTCGTTCGACTACAACGCGCCCGTCCTCCGCCTCCGGTTCAAGGTGACGTGAGCGGCTTCAAGGTGACGCGACTCGCGTCGCCGTTACATCCTCCCTCGGACGACGTCGAGTATCTCCTTTTCGCGCCGGCACGCCTCTTCCGCGACGCGCTCCCCGCGCTCGAGGATATCACCGGCAAAGGCGCGATCATCAAGCCCGGCAGCGTTAATCTTCACGTTCAGAAACGCGCCCAGCACGCCGGCGCGAGCCACCAGCGCGCCCACTCCCGCGTCGGTAACGGAATTGGGATTGCCCTCCTCGGCCATCGCCCGCGCCACCTCCATGCAATCATTGCACAACGTCATCACGCGGAAAGGCACCTCGGTGGCATACCGGGTAGCCTCCTGGATAGCGCGTTTCCGGGCGGCCTTCTCCTCCTCGCTCTCCCGCGGCAGCTCCCGCGCGGCCATGATCGCGTTGAAGGCGCGGGTATCCTCGTCCACCATCCTCAAAAGTTCCACCTGCAGCGCTTTGGCTCGCTCGGCGTGCCCGCTGAACTCCTCCCAGCGATCGTCCCAACCCCGTTTGTGCGCGGAGAGATTGGCCACCATCCCCGCCAGGGAAGCCCCCAGCGCGCCGGCATACGCGGAGATAGAGCCGCCTCCGGGAGCGGGAGACTCGGAGCAGGTTTCATCAGCGAAAGCCGCGAGGGTCATCCCCGCCAGCTTCCTCTTCCCCCCGTTCTCCTCGTCCTCGAGGACGTACTCGATCACCCGTTCGCGCGGGTTAAAGGGGGCCAGATCGTCCAGCCCCAGCGACTTCACGGCGATCTTGATCAACTCCGCGTCGGGCACGCCGGTGGATCGCTGCTGCTTGCGGAGAAAATACCGCCCCGCGTCCAGCATCGCGCGGAGAGGCACCAGCCCTACCAGCTCAGATCCGGTCACTCGGATCCCTCTTTCGGCGGCCTTCCGGCACGTTTCGTCGAAAGCCGCGTGCACGGGCGTGATGCTGATGTCCGTGAGATTCATTGATATCTGGGCGATGCCGTACTCCTCGATAAACCACCCGATAGCCTTCACCGCCTTGAGCGTCCCGGGCTGCACGCGCGGCTTCCCGCGGTCGTCCAGCACCTTTTTCCCGGCCTCGTCGGTCACGACGCGTCCCCTTTCCCGGACGTCAAAAGCGATAGCGTTCGCCCTTCGCGTTGAAGTGGTATTGAGATTAATATTGTACGCCACCAGGAAATCTCTCGCCCCGATAGCGACGGCTCCCGTCCTCGCCGTCCAGTCATCCAGCTCGCGAGGCCCGAAGTCAGGCCCCCAATCCTCGCTCTTCAATCGCTCGCCCAGCGCCTCGTACTCCCCGGCGCGACAGCTGGCGAGATTCGCCCGCGCCGGCGTCGATGCAGCCCGCTCGTACATGTACGCGGGCACCCGCAACTCCTCCCCAACGCGCCGTGCGAGGGCGCGGGCGTACGTCACCGTCTCCTCCATGCTGATGCCCGCGACGGGAATCAGCGGGCACACGTCGGTAGCCCCGAAGCGCGGGTGCGCCCCCTTGTGCTTCCTCATGTCGATCAGCGCGGCGGCCTTCTTCATCGCCCGGAAAGCGGCCTCGCACACCTCTTCGGGCGTCCCGACGAAAGTCATCACCGTCCGGTTGGTAGCCTTCCCCGGGTCGACGTTCAGCAATTTCACCCCCTCCACCTCCCGGATGGTAGCGGCGATCTGTTCGATAACGCGCGCGTCGTTCCCCTCGCTGAAATTGGGGACACATTCGATTAATTTTCTCATATTTTCTATTTCAATTTACTTGTTGATCATTCAGACGGCATTTCCATCGATAAAAACGGCCTCTATCCAGTCGCTCCCGAAAGCGTAGGGGAGATACGCCACGCCCGGCACCGGCTTGGTGATGAAGAAGCTGGCGCGCTTCCCGACGGCGATGCTGCCAAGCTCCTCCTCCGCACCCATGGCGTACGCCGCGTTGAGGGTGACGGCGTTAATAGCCTCCTCCGGCACCATTTTATAGTTGATGCAGGCGAGGGAGAGGATGAAACGCATGTTTCCGGAGGGGGACGAACCGGGATTGTAGTCGGAAGCGAGGGCAACCGGCAACCCCGCCCGGATCATCTCCCGCGCCGGCGAGCGTGGGAGGCCCAGGAAGAAAGCCGCGCCCGGCAAGATGGTGGGCATCGTTTCGGAGCCGAGGAGGGCGGCGATCTCCCCCTCGCCAACGTGTTCCAGGTGGTCGACCGAGAGGGCGTTATACTTGACCCCCACCTGCACGCCTCCCGACGGGGCGAGTTCGTTGGCGTGAATCTTCGCCCTCAGGCCGTGCTTCATGCCGGCATTGAGGATCCGGTCGGTCTCCTCGACGGTGAAAAAACCCTTGTCGCAGAAGACGTCGATATAATCGGCCAGCTCCTCGGCGGCCACGAGGGGAATCATCTCGTTGATCACGAGGTCGACGTACTCCGCCTGGCGTCCCTTGTACTCTCCCGGCACGGCGTGCGCGCCGAGGAACGTCGACTTGATGGTGAGGGGCGAGATCTCTTTCAATCGCCTGATCACGCGCAGCATCTTCAGCTCGCTGGCGGTATCCAGCCCGTACCCGCTTTTAATCTCCACTGCCCCGGTGCCTTGCGCGGCGATCTCGCGCAGACGTTCGGCCGCCGCTTCCAGGAGCTCCTCCTCGCTGGCCTCCCGGAGCCGCGCTGCCGAGTTGAGGATGCCGCCCCCGCGACGGGCAATCTGCTCGTAGGAGAGTCCTTTGATCTTATCGATGTACTCTACCTCGCGACTCCCGGCGTTGACGAGGTGCGTGTGCGGGTCGCAGAACGTGGGGAGGACGAGTCTCCCTGTCGCGTCGATCTCTTGAAAAGTTTCGTTGCCGAGAGTCTCCTCGTTGAACTCCTGCATGGCGCCAAACGCGGCGACTCGTCCGTTTTCGACGAGGAGATAGGCATCTTCGATGGTCTCCACGTTTGCCATCTCCTCGCCTGCCGCCCAACGTCGGGGTGTCTTTTCCACTTGTACAAGTTGTTTGATATTAGTGACGATAGTCTTCATCTTTCTTTTCGTTTTTAGGGTTGCAAAAGCGATTCAGGGTGGCAAAAGTATGTTTTTCGCGGCCGAATAACGAACGAGCACGGGGATATCCACGTGCCCGGCACTATTTTTAACCTTTTTTTCTTGGGGAAGGGGAGGAGCCTGGCGAGTCTTTGAGCAATTGTCACGAGACAATTCACGATTCTCGCGAGTGAATTTGGCCTTCCCGGTGGCTGAGCTTGTCGAAGCCACGACCGCGAGGGCTTCGACAGGCTCAGCCACCGTAACGGTACGCGTCTTTGGCTCAAAAGCACGCGTCTTTGGCTCAAAAGCACGTGCTTTTGGCTCAAAAGCACGCGTCTTTGGCTCAAAAGCACGCGTCGTTGGCTCAAAAGCACGTGTCTTTGGCTCAAAAGCACGTGTCTTTGGCTGAAAAGCACGTGCTTTTGGCTGACATGCACGCGTCTGTGGCT
>JAIRXZ010000159.1 GCA_031267995.1 Odoribacteraceae bacterium
ACGGGCGAAGAGACAAACAATCCCCCCGCGAACACCGTCGCCATCGGCAGCGACTTTTCCCCCGACAGCGACGGCGAGGTGCTCCTCGTCCTCGCCGGCCGTCAGCGCCAGCGTTTGGCGGGCGAGGAGGTGGAGGTGATCCACGCCCCCGGCGGTCAGGTGCGGGTCAACGCGCGGGTGACGCGGGAAGACGCCCCGTCGGGTGTCCGCGTGGATGCCGAGCCGTTCAACCACCTGATTGTCCCGGCGGGCAAGCGATCCTCCGTCACCTTCCCCGACGGCTCGCGGGTATGGGTCAACGCCGGGTCGCACCTTTGGTACCCGGTGGAGTGGAAAGAGGATCGGCGCGAGGTGTTCATCGAGGGCGAGATCTTCGTCGACGCTGCCCGCGACACCGCCCGCCCGTTCGTCGTCACCACCGGACTGCTGGAGATAGAAGTCCTCGGCACGCGCTTCAACGTCACCGCCCGCGACGCCTCCGCCAACGCCGTGGTGCTGGAACGGGGCAGCGTGAGGGTGCGGACGCCGCGGCGCGAGGAGGTGCTCCTCGTCCCCGATCAGCGGCTCGAATACCGCGGCGGAGAACTCTCCGTCGGCCGCGTGGAAACCCGGCAGTACACCGCCTGGAAGGACGGCCTCCTCTACTTCAACGGCACGCCGCTGGGAGAAATCCTCGCTCGCCTGGGAAATTATTACGGTCGGGAAATCGCCTACGACAACGCCGGCGCCGAACTCACCTGCTCCGGCACGCTGGAACTCAAGGCCACCGTGGAGGAGGTTTTGGAAGGACTTACACACACCGTCCCGGTGCGCGTGGTGCGCGTCCGGGGGAATATTCACGTTATAAACACGCCATAAAGTATGAAAACAATCGCGCAAACGCTCGCCGCGCTGCTGGCGGGCATCTTTTTCCTGGTGGCCTGCTCCGGCGACCCGGAAACGCCACCGCCGCCGCCCGCGGAGGAAGAGGAGGTGGTGGATATCTGGAAAGATTACGACGCGGGAAATATCCGCTTCGAAAACCGCGCCGCCACCACCCCCGGCGGTCGCGTCACGGGAGCCATCGCCGAAAAGGATCCCCTCTTTTTCGACAAAATCGCCCGCCGGGTGCTGGCCATCCTCTACTTCTCGCCCGAAGATTCCATCACCAAGGTGCGCAACCTCACCATCCGCCTCGAGGATTTCGACGGCGTGGCCTACGCCACGAGCGACAACACGGGCAACATCATCGCCATGAGTTGCAGGTGGATCGGGAGTACTTTCCTCGACACGCGGGACACCGTCAAGGTGGCCGATGAAATCATCGGCGTCCTGCTGCACGAAATGACGCACGTCTACCAGCTCGAACCGCGCGCCCCCGGAGGCTACGGCAGCAACGCCGAGGTTTGGGCGTGCATCGAGGGGACGGCCGATGCCGTGCGGTACCTCGCCGGCTCCTTCGCCGAAAACGACGTCGGCGCGGGCGGCAGCTACATGGACGGTTACCGCACCACCGGCTTCTTCCTCGGCTGGATCCAAAAAACAAAAGACCCCGACTTCCTCCGCCTCTTCAACCGCGCCGCCCTCCACGTGCAGCCCTGGACGTTCCCGGCAGCCTTCCGCTACGCCCTGGGCGACAGCGCCGACATCAACGCCCTATGGGTGGAATACCAGGCCTATCGCCGCACGGTAAACTGACCACCCATCCCCCCTCTAAACAAAACGACCCCCCGGAGGCGCGGACACGCCGGCCGGGAGGTCTAACCGAAATTATTATAAATCTAACGTCACGAAGGTATGAAAAAAAACAAAAAACCAGACCGCTTCCCGGTCTCGATCAGAAAACTATTTCGGGTCATGAAACTAACAACCTTTCTCCTGATGACAGCCATCGGCGCCCTCCACGCGAACGGCGCGTATGCCCAAAACACCCTCTTCACGATGAACTTGAAAGAGAAAACCGTCAAGGAGGTCTTTGAAACCATCGAAAAAAGCAGCGAGTACGTTATCTTCTACTACGACAAGGCCATTGACACCCGCCGCAGGGTATCCGTCAACGTCCGCCAGCAGACGGTAGACAAGATCCTCGACAAAATCTTCGAAGGCACCTCAAACGCCTACACCATCAACGACCGTCAAATACTCATCTCCGCCAAACCCGTCGTCCAGCAACCGGAACAGCCCCGCAAGCGCGTCACCGGTCGCGTCATCGACGAAACCAACGCCCCCATGCCCGGTGTCACCCTCATCGTCGACGGCACCACGCGGGGCGTCAGCACGGACGTCGACGGCACCTTCACCATCGACATCCTCTCCACGGAGCGCCTCGTCATCTCCTTCATTGGCTACCAGGGGCAAACCATCCCCGTCGGCGAGCAAACGTGGATCACCGTCCAGATGAAACCCAAGACGGACGAACTCGAAGAAGTCACCGTCGTCGCCTTCGCCAAGCAACGCAAGGAGAGCGTCATCGGCTCCATCACCACCATCAACCCCTCCAGCCTAAACGTCCCCTCCAGCAACCTCACCACCGCCTTTGCCGGCAGGCTGGCCGGGCTGATCTCCTACCAGCGCAGCGGCGAGCCGGGCGAGGACAACGCCTCCTTCTTCATCCGCGGCATCACCTCCTTCGGCACCGGCAAGGTCGACCCGCTCATCCTCATCGACGGCGTCGAAATGAACGTCACCTCCCTCGCGCACCTCAACCCCGACGACATCGCCAGCTTCTCCATCATGAAAGACGCCACGGCCACCGCCCTCTACGGCGCACGCGGCGCCAACGGCGTCATCCTCGTCACCACCCGCGAGGGCAAGGAGGGAAAAAGTCGCATCTCCCTCCGCGTGGAAAACTCCTTCTCCATGCCCACTAAGAACGTCCACCTCTCCGACCCCATCACCTACATGCGCCTCCACAACGAGGCCGTCCTCACCCGCAACCCCCTCGGCCAGCTCCCCTACTCCGCCGAAAAAATCGACCGCACCATCGCCGGCATCAACCCCTACGTCTACCCGGCCACCAATTGGCACCGGATGCTATTCAAGGACGTCACCGCCAACCAGCGCGTCAACATCAGCCTCAGCGGGGGAGGCAGCGTCGCCAGGTACTACGTCGCCGGATCCTTTGCACAGGACAACGGCGTGCTCAAGGTCGACAAGCGAAACAACTTCAACAGCAACATCGACCTCAAAAAATACACGCTGCACACCAACGTCAACATCAACCTGTCGCCCACCACCGAGCTGATCACCCGCCTCCACGCCGCCTTTGACGACTACCGCGGCCCGCTGGACGGGGGCGCCGATCTATATAACAAGGTGATCCGCACCAACCCCGTCCTCTTCCCCGCCTACTACGCCCCGGACGAGGCCAACCTCACCACGGAGCATATCCTCTTTGGAAACTACGCCGGCGGCGACTACCTCAACCCCTACGCCGACCTCGTCAAGGGCTACAAGGAGTACTCCCGCTCCAGCATCCTGGCGCAGCTGGAGCTGAAGCAAAACTTCGACTTCCTCCTCGACGGCCTCAACGCCCGCCTCATGCTCAGCACCACGCGCGATGCCTATTTCGACTTGCAACGCGCCTACACCCCCTTCTGGTACAGCGTCTCCGCCTACGATCGCCAAACGGACACCTACAAACTCCTCCGCATCAACCCCGACGCCGGCGAACCCTGGCTCACCTACAACGAAGGCGCCAAGCAAGCCTCCAGCAGTATCTACATGGAGGGCGTCCTCCAGTACGACCGCGCCCTGGACGCCCGCAACTCCATCGGCGCCCTCCTCGTCCTCACCCTCCGCGAGGCGCTGGACGGCAACGCCGGGACGCTCACCAACTCCCTCCCCCGCCGCAACCTCGGCGTCTCCGGCCGATTCACCTACGCGTACGCCGACCGTTATTTTGCCGAGTTTAACTTCGGCTACAACGGCTCCGAACGCTTCGCCCGCGACGAGCGATGGGGCTTCTTCCCCTCCGCCGGCGTGGCCTGGTACATCTCCAACGAGGAGTTTTTCCCCTGGAAGGATGTCGTCAACAAGCTCAAGCTGAGGGCTACCTACGGCGTCGTCGGCAACGACCAGATCGGCGACAGCGGCGACCGATTTTTCTACCTCTCCAACGTCACCCTCAAGGACGACAACCGCTCCTACTCCTTTGGCTACGATATGAACTACGGCCGACAGGGCACCTCCATCTCCCGCTACGCCGACGACAACATCACCTGGGAAACAGCCTACAAGCAAAACTACGGCATCGAGGTCGGCCTCTTCAACAACCTCGACCTCCAGGTGGATTACTTCCGCGAGCACCGCGCCCGCATCCTTCAAAACCGCGCCTACATCCCCAACACCATGGGGTTGCAATCCAACCCGCAGTCAAACATCGGCGAAACGCTCGCCCGCGGCGCGGACATCTCGCTGGACTTCACGCGCTCCTTTGCCGACCGTTCCTGGCTCGCCCTCCGCGGCACCTTCACCTACGCCACGGCCGAGTACAAGGTGTTCGAGGAGCCAAGTTACGAGGGCGCCCCGTGGCGATCGCGCGTCGGCGCCAAAATCTCCCAGCAATGGGGACTGATTGCCGAGCGGCTATTCGTTGATGAAGAAGAGGTCAGAAACGCCCCCGAACAACTTTTCGGCCCCTACATGGCCGGCGACATCAAGTACAAGGACATCAACCACGACGGTGTCATCAACGCCGCCGACGGCGTGCAAGTGGGCTACCCCACCACGCCGGAAATCAACTACGGCTTCGGATTCTCCTATGGCCGCGGGGCGTGGGACATCTCCGGATTCTTCCAGGGATCCGCCCGATCCTCCTTCTGGATCGACCCCAACGCCACCGCCCCCTTCGTCGGCAACCGCGCCCTCCTCGACGTCTACGCCAACGACCACTGGTCGGAGGACGACCGCGATCTGCACGCCCTCTGGCCGCGCCTCTCCAACGAAGTGGTATCCAACAACACGCAGCTGAATACCTGGTTCATGCGCGACGGCACCTTCCTCCGCCTCAAATCGGCAGAGATCGGCTACACCCTCCCCGACCGCCTCACCCGCGCGCTCCTCCTCGACAAAGCGCGCGTCTACCTCAGCGGCACCAATCTTTTTGGCCTCAGTAAATTCAAACTCTGGGACGTGGAAATGGCCGGGAACGGACTCGGCTACCCCCTGCAACGGGTCTACAACATCGGCATCAACGTCAACTTTTAACCCCAAGAAGTCATGAAAAACATCATCGGATACGCATTAATCATCGCGCTGTACACCTCCGCCTGCAAGGATTTCCTCGACGTCATCCCGGACAACGTCGCCACCATCAACCACGCCTTCCAGGATCGCGTCAGCGCCGAACGCTACCTCTACACCTGTTACAGCTACCTCCCCAACCACCAGGCGCCCGGCGACAACCCCGCCTTTGTCGGTGGCGACGAAAACATTATCCTCATCAACACCCGCCAGGGCTACTTCGGTTTCGACTACCCCTTCTACATCGTCCGCGGCCTCCAAAACACCGAAAACCCCTACGTCAACTACTGGAACGGCGAAAACATCAACACCATCGGCGGCAACGGCCGATCCATGTTCCAGGCCTTGCGCGACTGCAACATTTTCCTCGACAACATCGACCGTCCCAACGACCTCGATGACTACGAAAAAGCCCGCTGGGTGGCCGAGGTCAAATTCCTCAAAGCCTACTACCACTACTGGTTATTCCAGCTCTACGGCCCCATCCCCATCACCGACGTCAACCTCCCCGTCAACGCCTCCCCGGAGCAGGTGCGGTGCTACCGCGAACCCGTCGACAGCGTCGTCAACTACATCGTCCGCCTCCTGGACGAAGCCCTCGTCGTCCCCGAACTTCCCATGACCATCCAGCTCACCACCAGCGAACTTGGCCGCGTCACCAAACCCATCGTCGCCGCCGTCAAGGCCAAGACACTCGTCCTCGCCGCCAGCCCCCTCTTCAACGGCAACGACGACTACGCCGGCTTCCGCGACAACCGCGGCGTCTACCTCTTCCCCGAATACGACGCCACCAAGTGGCAAACCGCCGCCGACGCCTGCCTGGAAGCCCTGGAATATTGCGACGTCGCCAACATTCGCCTCTACAACAACTTCCAATCCCTCTACGTCAGCAGCCCCGAAATTCGCACGCAGATGAACATCCGCGGCGCCGTCACCGAACGATGGAACCAGGAAATCGTCTGGGGATCAACCCGCAGCGCCGACCAGCTACAACGCGTCTCCACCGCCCGCACCGAGGCCACTCAAGGATCCATGACCGCCATCGTCTGCGAGATGGCGCCCACCCTCCGCGTCGCCGAGCTGTTCTACACCAAAAACGGCATCCCCATCAACGAGGACAAGGACTGGAACTACGCCGAGCGATACAAAACCCGCGTCGCCGGCAACGACGCTCCTTATTATATCCGCGACGGCTACACCACCGCCAACCTCCACTTCGACCGCGAGCCGCGCTTCTACGCCACCCTCGGCTTTGACGGCGGCGTGTGGTTCGGCGGAGGAAAGGGCGACGACTCCGCCGACCTCTATTACATCCAGGCCAAGAGCGGACAGGCCGCCGGCGTGGTGGCCGCCGACCGCTATTCGCAGACGGGGTACTTCGGTAAAAAACTCGTTCACTACGAATCCTCCGTCTCCAACAACAACTTCGACATCCGTCCCTACTCCTTCCCCATCATCCGCCGCGCCGACCTCATGCTGCTCCGCGCCGAGGCGCTCCTGGAGTCCGGCGGCAGCATCGCCGAGGCCAGGGGTCTGGTGGACGAGGTGCGCGCCCGCGCCGGCCTGCAACCGTGCGAAGTGAGCTGGCGCGACCATGCCGCCACGCGCACCGACAAGCCCGCCTCCCGCGACGGCATGTTGGAGATCACCCGGCAGGAACGCCTCATCGAGCTTGCCCTCGAAGGCCAACGCTTCTACGATCTGCGCCGCTGGAAACAGTTGGAAGCGCGCATGAACGAGCCGTTGCGCGGATGGAACGTCAGGGGAGCCAACGAGGCCGACTACTATCGCGTGGTCTCCTACTACTCCCCGGAGTTCACGTTCAAGCATAATTTGTGGCCGATCCGCCAAAGCGTCATCGACGTCAACAAAAACATCGTCCAAAACCCCGGCTGGCAATAATTCATCACCCGTCGACGTGAACAACTTGAAAAAGAGGATAATGATCAGACGTGAACACGCGCGGAAACGGGGGGAAACGCTCCCCGCGTCACGCGAAACGGCGATTATCTCACGTGAGATAAAAATTATCTCACGTGACGGCAACTTTATCTCACGTGAGATAATGAAAATCTCACGCGAGATAATTTTTATCTCACGTGACAGCAACTCTATCTCACGCGAGATGGTTAAAATCCCGCGTGAGATCGTTAAAAACTCACATGAAATCGTCAAAACTTCGCGCGAGATTATTCCTATCTCACGTGAGATAAAAATTATCTCACGTGAGATAGCTCCAACTTCGCGTGCAACCGACCCCGCGACGCGCGCGATCGCCCACACCTTATATAAGGTGTCCCCCGTCTTGCATGACTTCGCCCCCGCCTCGCGCGAACCCGTCGCGAACGCTCGCGCCACCGCGACAAACTCTAACGTAACAAAACATTAAACACAAGTGACATGAATAAACTCATTCTATCCCTGTTGCTCGTCCTCCCGCTTTGCGCGGGTTGCGGCGACGATCCCATCGGGCAGCCCCCTACCGACAGCGCGGCTCCCGACGAAATTACCAACGTGCAGACATCCAGCATCCCCGGCGGGGCAATTATCCGCTACACGCTGCCGACGAACGAGGATCTGCTGTACGTGATGGCCAAGTATGAACGCGACGGCGCGCAACGCGACGTCAAGTCGTCCCTCTACGCCAACTCCCTCAAAATAGAGGGGTTCGGCGACACGATGACGCATCCCGTGCAGCTGGTGAGCGTGGACAGGAGCGGCAACGCGTCGCGACCTACCGACACGCGGATCAAACCGCTGACGCCGGCGATTTGGGATATCGTCAACTCGTTTTCCATCGTTCCCGATTTCGGCGGTATTCACCTCGATTGGAGGAACGAAAACCGCGCGGAGGTATCCATTTACCTGATGGCGAGGGATTCGACGGGGGAACTCGTGGATCGCGAAGTCCTCTACACCAGCGTCCAGGATGGGGTCTACTCGCTGCGGGGGATGGACACGCTGCCGCGGGATTTCGGCGTGTACGTGCGGGACAGGTGGGGGAATCTCTCGGACACGCTGGTGACGCGCCAAACGCCTATCTTCGAGGTGGAACTCGACCGCGGGGCACACCGCATGTTCGCGCTGCCGGGGGATAACACCACGGATATCAATGCCTACGGTTTCACGTTTCTCAACATGTTCGACGGCGTTACCGATGGCGATTTCAACGGCTGGCACTCGAACAATTATATCACCCGGCCGAGTTATATTACCATCGACCTGGGGATGAACGCCTTCCTGAGCCGCATGAAGTTGTGGCACCGCGGGGGGCAGTATCTCTACGCGCACTACAATCCCAGCAAGTGGGAGATTTGGGGAGCCAGCGACGTGAGCTACGCGCCTACCGACCCGGCGTACTGGGCGCAAGGGGGCGCGTGGGAGACGGACGGCCACTGGACGCTGCTCCAAACTTACGAGGTGAAAAAGCCGTCGGGGAAGGAGTTGACGGATGTCTCCACGAACGAGGATCTGGAGTTTGCCCGCGCCGGCTTCGAGAGTAAGGATCTGGCGCTGCCGGCCGACCCGGTGCGCTACGTGCGCGTTTGCTTTACCGAAACCTGCTCCGGGAGCACGGAGGTGCATCTAGCCGAGATCCGGTTCTGGGGCAAGGTGGTGAATTAACTTTTAAATGTTATTGGTATGAACAAGTCTTTTCTTTTTGGAGCGTTGTTGCTGGCCTGCGCGGCGTGCGACGATATGACGGATATCTACAGGGATTACCTGGATCGCGGCGAGACGATTTATATCGGTCGCGTTGATTCCCTGCAACTTTTCCCCGGAAACGGTCGGGTGATGCTGGCCTGGGAGATCAATGCCGATCCCAAGCTGGTGGAGTGCATCGTGTATATCGACGGGCGCGCGGACTCCGTGGTGGTGCCGATCATCCGCGACGCGGAGGGCGGCCGACAGGCGATGTCGGTGGTGGTGGAGGGGCTTTCCGAGAGGGGGCATATCTTCGAAATCAGGACGCGCGATGCCAACGGCAACGTATCGCTGAAGACGGAGAAGTCCGCCATCTGCTACGGGGCGCGCTACGTGGCGTCGCTCTCGAACCGCGCGGTGGTGGGGCAGGAGGCCGATCCGGGAGAGGTGCGCGTGTCGTGGGGAATGGCGGAGAATGCCATCGGCGTGGAGATGAATTACGTGAACAATGTCGGCGTGCCGGTGAGCGTGGTGGTGCTGCCGGAGGAGACGGTGTCCGTTTTCGCGGATTACGTCTCCGGCGGCGAGTTTTCCTATTCAACGCTTTACCTGCCGGTGCCCACCTCTATCGACACCTTCCGCGCCGCCCCGGTGGTGATGAACTTCGCCCGTGCGGCGGTACCGCTGACGAACAAGGGCGACTGGACGCTGGTGGAGGAGACGTCACACGGCAGCTACGGCTGGACGTTCGACGGCGGCGCGTGGGCGTTCGACGGGGATAACAGCACCGGCTGGCACAGCGGTTGGTCGGGGGAGATGTTGCCGCAGTGGATTACCATCGACCTGGGGGATGTCTACACCCTGGCGGCCGTGGAATTGTACCGTCCCGGCGAAAGCTGGCGGGAGGATACCGAAGCCGTGGAGGTGTGGGTGTGTGACAATCCGGCGCTTGACCCGCTTGTTGCCGCGAATTTCCATCGCGTGGCCACGGTGAACTTCGAGGGCAGCGAGGAGTCGCACCTCACGCGGCTGGCCGAGGTTGCCCCCGTGCAGTTCATCAAACTCGTCGGCACCAGGGCGCAGGCGGGAAAGAGCGCCATCCAAATTATGGAGGTGAACCTCAGCGTTCTTCAGTAAATATTGCCCCCCGCGTGCCGGTTTGCCGACGCGCGGGGGGCGCTTTTTTTGTCCGGGAAACGCGTACATTTGACCATCAAAAATTACAAGTATATGAATAGGATTATTTTGCTTTTAGCCGCCTGCGGGGTGTTTGTTTTCTGTGCTGCCGCGGATTTTTCCACGATCAATGTTAAGACCGTCACCACCGAGGGGGTCATCCCCGACCAACCGTCGCGACCCCTCCAGGAAGCGCGGGTACTTCCCTCCAAGCCGCTGCACCAGCTGCAACAGGAGTTTGTCGACCTCCGCTTCGGCATGTTTATTCACTTCAACATCCCCACCTTCATGAAGGAAGATTGGGCTGACCCGGAGGCGCCGGCCACCATCTTCAACCCCGCGAAGCTCGATTGCGGGCAGTGGGCGGATGCTGCCGTGGCCGCGAACATGTCCTACGGCTGCCTCACCACCAAGCACCACAGCGGTTTTTGCATCTGGGACACGAAGACCACCGAGTACAGCGTGATGCACTCCCCCCTGCACCGCGACGTGGTGCGCGAGTTCGCCGACGCCTTCCGCGCCAAAGGGCTGAAGGTGATGCTTTACTTCTCCATCCTCGACACGCACCACCGCCTGCGCCCCGGCTGGATCACCCCCGAACACGTGCAGATGGTGAAGGCACAACTGCGCGAGTTGCTGACCAATTACGGCGAGGTGACGGCGCTGATCATCGACGGCTGGGACGCCCCGTGGTCGCGCATCTCTTACGACGACATCCCGTTCGAGGAGATCTACCTCCTCGTCAAATCCATCCAGCCAAACTGCCTGGTGATGGACTTGAACGCGGCCAAATATCCCTCGGACGTCCTCTATTACACGGACATCAAGTCCTACGAGCAGGGCGCCGGCCAACACATCTCCAAGGAGCGCAACCGGCTGCCGGCGCTGTCGTGTCTCCCGATCAACCAGAATTGGTTTTGGAAGACGCGCTTCCCCAATCGCCCCACGAAGGATCCGCGCAAGATGGTGGAGGAGAACATCGTCCCCATGAACAACGCCTATTGCAATTTCATCCTGAACGTTGCCCCCAACCGCGATGGCCTGGTTGACGACAACGCCGTTGCCGCGCTCGCCGAGATCGGGAAGCTGTGGAAAAACGAGGGCGCCACGGCCACCATCCCCGAACACCACGCCCCCATCATCTCCCACAACCTGGCCAAAAACCGACCGGCGGACGCCAGCTGGAGCTGGGACATGAACATCATGGACTTTGCCGTGGACGACGATTTCGGCTCCGCCTGGACCTCCATCGACATCGTGGAAAACCCCTGGTTCGAGGTCTATCTCGATGGCGAGCAGTCCTTCAACACCATCGTCATCGTGGAAAACGAGAAACCGCGCATCACCCGCTATCGCCTCCAATTCCGCGAAAACGGCACGTGGAAGGAACTCCCCCTCACCGCCGGCAACGAGCGCGTTAAAATCCACCGCTTCGAACGCGTCCGCGGCGACCGCGTGAAACTCCTCGTCGACGCCCGCGACGACGTCCCCTCCATCTCCGAGTTTCAAATCTACAACGAGCGCACGCGCTAAACCCGCGCCACCGCCACCGGGAGGCGAAAAACGACAAGGGCGACCCCGTCACCCGATCCGCGCGGCGGGTCTGGCGGCGGGATTCTCTTTTTTTTACTTATCTTCGCGTCAATCAAGAAAAAAGCAGACGACATGAAAGGAACCGTCTTCAAATCCACCGGCAGCCACTACGCCGTCCGTCTCGAAAACGGGGACGACATCCGCTGTTCCATCAAGGGAAAGCTGCGGCTCGCCGGGATCAAAACCACCAACCCCGTGGCCGTCGGCGACCGCGTGGAGGTGGAACGGGGCAACGAACGCGAGGGGGTCATCGCCCGCGTCCTCGACCGCGACAACTACATCATCCGCAAGGCCACCAATCTCTCCCGCGAGGCGCACGTCCTGGCGGCCAACATCGACAGGGCTATCATCGTCGCCACCATCCGCTACCCCGAAACCTCCACCGTTTTCATCGATCGCTTCCTCGCCTCGGCCGAGGCCTACGGCATCCCGCCAGCCATCATCATCAACAAAATAGACCTCCTCGACGACGAGGAGACGCTCCTCTCCCGCGCCCTTGCCGCCATCTACCGGGCGGTAGGCTACCCCGTCATCTTCGCCTCCGCCCTCACCGGCCAGGGCATGGACGAGGTCGCCGCCCTCCTTGCCGGCAAAGTCTCCGCCCTCGCGGGACTCTCCGGCGCTGGCAAATCCACCCTCATCAACCGCGTGGAACCGGGGCTGCACCTGCGGACGGGCGACCTCTCCGCGGCGCACGAATCCGGTCGCCACACCACCACCTTCGCCGAAATGTTTCCCCTCGCCGCCGGCGGTTTCATCGTGGACACCCCCGGCATCCGCGCCTTCGGCCTCGTCCGGCTGAAACGCGAGGAGATCTCGCACTACTTCCCCGAAATATTCCGCGTCGCCGACCAATGCCGCTACTACAACTGCACCCACGTCCACGAACCCGGATGCGCCGTCCAACAAGCCGTGGAAGCGGGAACAATCAGCGAATCGCGCTACGCCAGCTACGTTGACATGTTTGAAGAACAAGACGATAAATACAGAAGATAAAAGATGAAACCGTTAATTTTTGCCACCCGAAACATCCACAAGGAGGCCGAGATACACGAAATTCTCGGCAAGAGGAACCCGTTCATGACCCTCCTCGACATCAACTTCACGGACGAACTGCCCGAAGAACAAAAAACACTCGCCGGCAACGCCCTCCAGAAAGCCCGCTACCTCCGCCGCGCCCTGGGCGTGAACTGCTTCGCCGACGACACCGGCCTGGAGGTGGACGCCCTCAACGGCGCGCCGGGCATACTCTCCGCGCGATTCGCCGGGGTGGGATGCCGACCGGAGGATAACACCTATAAACTGCTGGGAGTGATGGGGGGACACTCCAACCGCGCCGCCCGCTTCCGCTGCGTGATCGCCCTCCTCTACAACCACCGGGAGTACACCTTCACCGGCGTCGTCGAGGGCGAACTCCTCCAAGCCCCGCGCGGCGACGGCGGCTTTGGCTACGACGGCATCTTCCGCCCCGCCGGTCACGTCCTGACCTTCGCCGAAATGTCGCCCGAACAAAAAAACGCCATCAGCCACCGGGGCATCGCCGCCCGCGCCCTGGCGGAGTTCCTCAAGCAATACTGACCCCGTGCGGGCGGAGAACGCTATCGTCCTCAAAAACGCCCAATTGCCGGGCGGACGGGTAGTCACGCGCGTCTTCTCGCGCGAGCGCGGATACCTCTCCCTCGTCGTCCCGCGGATGATCGACGGGCGACCCACCGCCGCCTTCACCCGCTGCATGCAACCGGTGGAGATAGAGTTCGACGACCTCCCGCGGGGCGACCTCCGCCGCGTCCTCTCCATCGCCCCCTCGCGACCCGTGGAGGAGATCTACGGCGACGTCATCAAGCGCGGCGTCGCCCTCCTCTGGAGCGAGGTGCTCGCCCCCGTGCTGGCTCACGAGGAACGAAACGAACCCCTGCACGACTACCTCGCCCGATCCGTCGAGTACCTCAACGCCGCCGCCGCGGGGGTGGCCAACTTCAACCTCTTCTTCCTCTACCACCTGTGCGCCTTCCTGGGCTTCCGGGTGGACACGTCGTCCTACCGCCGGGGGTACCTCTTCAACGTCACAGACGGCCATTTCCACGCCCCACCCCCAACCTCCCCCTTCACCCCCGACGCGCACCACTCCGCCCTGATCCGCGGCTTGTGCGACGACCCGCTGGAGGCCTCCGCCCGCTTGCCCCTCGACCGCTCGTCCCGCGTCGCCCTCCTCGACACCGTGCTGCACTTCATCGGGTTTCACCTCGACGTTAATTTTGACACCAAAGCCATCCGCGTAGTACGCTCCATCTTCTCCGGGGAGTAGAAAACGTCACCGAGGCGTGCGAGATGAAAGTTCTCACGCGCGAGATGAAACCCGTATGGAGTGAGATGAACTCCGTATGGAGTGAGATGAACTCCGTATGGAGTGAGATGAACTCCGTATGGAGTGAGATGAACTCCGTATGGAGTG
>JAIRXZ010000203.1 GCA_031267995.1 Odoribacteraceae bacterium
GGAGAGATTTCGGGAGCATCGTGGCCATACCTTAGTAAGGTATCATGAAACAACCATTATTTGAAACCGCCCGCCGGGAAGGGCGAAAGATTTTTAGCCCCTAAAGGGGAAAGGTCAACATCGCGAGGTGATGCCGTAGGGGCGAAAAATCTTTCGCCCACACAGGGGAAGGTCAAATACAGGGAGGGGAATCAATAACCACTTAACAAGGATAACAAATGAAAAAGTATTTATTTCTCGTGATCGCGGCGGCGGCGATAGCCTTCGCCGGCTGCCAAAAAGACAAGCGTAAAAGCGCCGCTTGCGAGATTGTATCGTTCAGCGTGAATGACACGTTGTGGAACATCAACGGCGCGGAGATCACCCGTACCTTCCCGACGGGCACGGTGGCGACGGCGTTCGCGCCCGTCATCACCCTGTCGCCCGGCGCCACGGTGACCCCACCTTCGGGCGAGGCGCGGGATTTCTTTGCCGGTCAGGGCGTCGCGTACACCGTCACCGCGGAGGACGGGGTGACGACAACGGTCTATACCGCGCGGGCGCTGGTGGCCATCGGCACGGGCAGCGATATGCTCTCCTTCGCGGTGAACGACACGTTGTGGGAGATCAACGGCGCGGAGATTACCCGCGTTTTCCCGACGGAGACGGTGGCGACGGCGTTCGCGCCCGTCATCACCCTCTCGCCCGGTGCCACGGTGACCCCGGCTTCGGGCGAGGCGCGGGATCTCTTTACACCGGGGGGAGTCACCTATACCGTCACGTCCGAGGACGGGCTGACAACGAAGACCTACACCGCCAGGGCGATAATCGAGGCGGTGGCCGCGGGGACGACCGGCAACTGCGCGTGGGCAATTACCGGCGCGGCCAACAACTATACCCTCACCATTAGCGGTAACGGCAACATGGGAAATTATCCTATTTCGGGACCCTGGTATGCATACAGTGAAAGTATCACATCCGTGGTTATACAGGACGGGGTAACATCTATCGGCGATTTTGCTTTTTTCCTTTACTACCCCGGCTTGACCGGCGCGTTGACCATCCCCAATTCGGTGACGTCTATCGGCACTGCCGCTTTTTCCGGTTGCCCCGGTTTGACCGGCACGTTGACCATCGGCAATTCGGTGACATACATCGGCGGTCAGGCATTTCTCGGTTGCTCCGGTTTGACCTCCGTGATCATCCCCAATTCGGTGACGTCTATCGGCACTGCTGCTTTTTCCGGTTGCTCCGGCTTGACCTCCTTGACCATCGGCAATTCGGTCACATCTTTCAGCGTTAATGTTTTTGCCTATTGCTCCGGCTTGACCTCCGTGACCAACCTGAACCCCGTGCCGCAGGGTATAGACAATGTTTTTGACGGTGTTCCCGTGAGCACCATCACCCTAAACGTGCCGGCAACCGCGGTGGGCGCTTACCAGGGAGCGGAGATTTGGAGAGATTTCGGAACTATACAAGCCATCCCGTAGAAGGATAAGAGATAGACAACATATTGGCCTCGCGCCCCGTCACGGTGAAAACCGGTGGCGGGGCGCGATTTCGTGTGTGCCCTTCACGTGTTTCCGGGGACGATGTTCTTAAGGTTAACGGGCGCGCCCCTTCCCGGCGAGGACAGCCGCCCCCGGCGTCGTCCCCCCACTATCCGGAAAAAACCGTACATTTGTCGGGCGCGATCGGGAACAGATCGCGCGTTCACCAGGAAAAAATACCGTATGACAAGTCACATTGAACACCCGGAAAACGAGAGCCGGTACGCGGCCCTCTCCGTGAACAAGGGCATCGATCAGCCCGACCCCCTCAACCCGGCTATCGCCGACCGGCTGGCGGGGCTGAAGAAACGGGAACTCTCCGCGGACGATTACCTCGCCGGTATCCTCCGGGGAGATATCAACATCCTCAGCCAGGCTATTACCCTCGCCGAGAGCGCTCGCGCCGATCACCAGGCTCGCGCGCGCGATGTCATCAATCGCTGCCTCCCGGATACCGGTCGATCCATCCGCGTGGGCGTCACCGGCGTCCCCGGGGCGGGCAAGAGCACGTTTATCGAGGCGCTGGGGAAGCGGCTCACGGCCGGGGGGCATCGCCTGGCGGTGCTGGCCATCGACCCCAGCAGCGAGCGGTCGGGGGGGAGCATCCTCGGCGACAAGACGCGCATGGAGGATCTGGCGCGCGACCCGATGGCGTATATCCGTCCCTCGCCGTCGGCCGGGTCGCTCGGTGGCGTGGCGCGGAAGACCCGCGAGGCGATGTTTCTGTGCGAGGCCGCCGGGTTTGACGTGATCCTGGTGGAGACCGTGGGCGTGGGGCAGAGCGAGACGGCCGTGCACTCGATGGTGGATTTCTTCCTGCTGGTGCAGATTGCCGGCGCGGGCGACGAGTTGCAGGGGATCAAACGAGGGATCATGGAGATGGCCGACCTGATCGTGATTAACAAGGCGGACGGGAATAACGTGGAGCGCGCCGAGCTGGCAAAGGCGCAATTGCAGAACGCGCTGCACCTGTTCCCGCCGCACGAGTCGGGGGTGGAGCCGCGGGTGCTGGCGGTCTCCTCGCTGGACGGGAAGGGGATCGATCAAACGTGGGATTATATCCTGAATCACGGCGAGGCGACGCGGGGCAACGGTTATTTCGAGAGGCACCGGGGCGAACAGGCCAAGTACTGGATGTACGAGACGATTAACGAGCAGTTGCGCGACCGGTTCTACCGCGGGCAACGGGAGAAGATAATGGCCGCCGAGCGACGCGTGCAGCGTTCCGAGATTAGCTCGTTTGCCGCGGCTTTCCAACTGCTGGAGGAGTATTTCGCTTCCGCGAAGTAGGCGGAGCGAGGTAGATGCCGCGAGGTAGTTGCCGTGAAATAGATGCCGTGAAGTAGGCGACGCGAGGTAGTTGCCGCGAGGTAGCCGCCGCGAAATAGATGCCGCGAGGTAACCACCACAAGGTGGCCGCCTCGCGGCATCGCGCTGTTCTATTTTGGTCTTATCCCATCCTGCCGCGGCCTTATCCTTACCGCGGCGGCCTCGCCCCGTCCCTACCCGCAGTGGAAGAACCGGCGCACGAGCGACATCACCCGGCCGGCATCCTCGCCGCACTCCTCGCGCAGGTTGCCGTCCTGGAAGCGGCGCAGCATCTCGATGGTTCCGTCGATGAGCCGGGGGGAGAAGACGCCGTGCCGCTCGAAGACCTCCCGCTGCTCCTGGAGCCGACCGGCCGATTCCTGGCAGGAGGCCGGCAGTCGACCGAGGTGATCCGTCACCCGCTCGTTGCCCTCGGCAAAAATATTCACGTCCACGTAGCGTTCCCGCGCGTAGTCGAGCGCGTTCTCCATCTCGAAGCCGTGACGGGCGGCCACGGCAAGCCCCGCCAGCAGGAGGTAAATGTCCGCGGAACCGTCCGGGCAGCGGAACTCCACCGTCTGCCGCTGGCTAAAGTCCGTGACGGGCGGCCGCTCCAGCGGGTTGGCCTCGACGATCATCGCCCCGGCGCCCTCCGTCCAGCCGAGCGGCACGCGCACCAGCACCGAGCGGTTGCGATCGCCCCAGCAGATGGTGGTGGGCGCCTCCTGGTGCGGGACGAGGCGGAAGTACGACGTCGGGTTCGTGTTCCCGAAGGCCGTCAGCGAGGGCGCCAGGTAGAGGTAGCCCGCGATGGCCTTGAGGGCGCTGGCGGAGAGCTTGCCCCGGTCGATCATCACGCTCTCCCCGTTCTTTTTCAGGCGGGTGTGCACGTGCAGGCCGCTGCCGGCCTTGCCCACCGTGATCTTCGGGGCGAAGGTGATGTTCACCCCGCGCTGGTAGGCGAGCACGCGGAGGATCCACTTCGCGATCATCAGCTGGTCGGCGGCCTCCTCCAGGGGCACGGGGAGGAACTCGATCTCGTTCTGCTCGTAGGTCTTCCCGTCGCTCGTGAAGTTGCCGACCTCCGAGTGGCCGTACTTGATCTTGCCGCCGGCGGCGACGATGTACTTCATCGCCTGCACGCGGAAATCGCCCGATTTGTTGAAGGGCGCCGATTCGTGATACCCTCGCTGGTCGTCCGCCGGGAATAGCTCCTCGGCATCGCTCACCACGTAATACTCCAGCTCGCCCATCACCTCGTACTCCAGGCCGGTCACCCGCTTCAGCTCCCGGTGTGCCTTGCGCAGCGTGTACTCCGGCGACATCTCCAGCGGCTTGCCGTCCTTGGTGTAGTAGCTGCAGAGGATGTCCAGCGTGGGCACGGGCGTGAAGGGGTTGAGGAAGGCGGTGCGATAACGGGGCATCACGTAGAGGTCGCTGGAACCGGCCTCCACGTAGGGGAAGAGGCTGGAGCCGTCCACCCGTTCGCCGCTGGTGAGGATGGTGTCCAGGTACTCCAGGCCGTGGAACATGATGTTGAGGGTCTTCAACCTGCCATCGGCGCCGGCGTAGCGGAGGTTGACCATCTCGATGTTGTTGGCGGACACGTAGCGGAGGATGTCCGCTTTCGTGAATTCTTGCCGGCTCTTTCCCAAGAAGCGGACGAGGGCGTCGGCGCTAACCATTAATTCAGATCCCATGTTTTAATGTCAATTTGTAAGTAAAAACGCCGCGAAGCTACGAAAATTTAATGGCCGGCCAGCTATTCCGCCGCGTAAAAGGGGATCCCGTCCAGCAGCTCGCCCCCCTCCCAGCACAGGTGCGCGTGGCCGTTGGTGACGAGCAGTCGACGCGCCGCCAGCACGATGTTGTAGCGCGAGGCCTGCTCGAACGCGGCGGGGGTCAGCGTCACCGTCGGCGCCTTGCACTCGGCCACCAGGCAGGGGAGGCCGTCGCGATGGTGGCACACCACGTCGAAGCGCTGGCGGAGGCCGCACACGTCGATCTCCTTCTCGATGGCAATCAGCTGCTCCGGGTAGCCGCGATGGTCGACCAGGAAGTGGACGAGATGCTGCCGCACCCACTCCTCCGGGGTCAGCAGGACGTAGCGTTGGCGCGCGGTGTCGAAGATGTAGGGGCGATCGTCGATCTTCTTCAGCCGGTAGTCGAAGGGGGGGAAGTTCAGGGAGTTCATCTGTCGTCGCGCGTGATTTCCAGGAAACTGCCGTCGCCGTAACTCAGGAAGCGGTAGCCGCTGGCCAGGGCGCGGGCGTAGATCTCCCGCCAGGCGTCGCCCACCGCCGCGGCCACCAGCAGCAGGAGCGTGCTGCCCGGTTGGTGGAAGTTGGTGAACAAGCCCGTCACCACGCGGAAGCGGTAGCCGGGGACGATGATGAGGGTGCTCCGCGCCTTGAGGTGGGTGGCGCCCTCGTCGTCGAACCAGCGCGACAGCGCCTCCCAGGCCTCCGTCGCGGTGTGATTGCCGGGCAGCGCGTAGGCTTCCCATTGATCCAGCGCGTTGAAGTCGGGCATCCCCAGCAGTCGCTTGACCCCCATCCAGTAGAGGCTCTCCAGCGATCGGGCGGAGGTGGTGCCGACGGCGATTGTCCCCCCGCCGCCGCGTGCCAGGCTGTCGATCAGCGCGCGCGTGGCGACGATCTGCTCCGTGTGCATCTCGTGCCCGCCGATCCGCTCCGCCTTCACGGGACGAAAAGTGCCGGCGCCAACGTGCAGCGTCACCTCCGCGAGGGTAGCTCCCGCCTCGCGCGTCCGTTGCAGCAGCTCTTGGCTAAAGTGCAAACCGGCCGTGGGAGCGGCCACCGAGCCGTCGTGCCGTGCGTAGACGGTTTGGTAGCGCGTACCGTCGCTTTCGCCGTCCTCCCGGTTCAGGTAGGGGGGGATGGGCACGTGCCCCAGCATCTCCAGCACCTCGCTGAACGTTAGCGCCGCGTCCCACTCGAAACGCACCAGCGACTCCTCGCCCCGGCGTCCCACCCGCGTGGCGCGCAACGACGGGAAGGCGCCGGTGCACGCGATCTCGCCCCCCTTCCAACGCTTGGAGTTACCCACCAGGCAGTACCACTCGCACCTCCCGCGGGCGGCGAAGTTCAGGGCGTGATCCGCCGGCGTTGCCGGATCCAGGCAGAATATCTCGATCGTCGCCCCCGTCTCTTTCCGGAACAACAGTCGCGCCCGCACCACCCGCGTATCGTTGAACACCAGCGTGTCGCCGGGGCGCGGCAGGGTGTGGGCGTCGCGGAAATGCAGGTCGCTGATCGCGCCCCCCGCGTACACCAGCAGGCGCGCGTCCTCGCGCCGTTCCAGCGGGAAGCGGGCGACGCGGTCATCCGGCAAATCGTACCGGTAATCCTCTATCCTGATCTCTTTTAACTCTTGAAGCATAGGCGGGTTTACGCGCGGCGGGGCGTGGCGATTGTCTGGCCGCTGCCCCCCGCGAACTCTTCGCGAAAGTAATAGATTTCCCCGCCATCCCCCCGCGCGGGGCTTCACAAATTGGAAAAATCGTTACATTCGCGATCACCGTGCCACCCGTCGCGCGGCCACACCTTATATATACAAGAGCATGAAAACAAAAAAAGAGATCGTGGAGGACTGGCTGCCGCGCTACACCGGTCGGCCGCTGGAGGAGTTCTCGAAGCACATCCTGCTGGTGAACTTCGACTACTACCTGGATCTGTTTGCCGACCAGGGGGGCGTCACCGTCCAGGGGCGGGACAAGAACATGCCCACCGCCGACCGCGACGGCATCACGATGATCAACTTCGGCATGGGCAGCGCCAACGCCGCCACGATCATCGACCTGCTCTCGGCCGTCGAGCCGGAGGCGGTGCTCTTCCTCGGCAAGTGCGGCGGTATCAAGCACAAGAACACCGTGGGCGACTACATCCTCCCCATCGCCGCCATCAAGGGCGAGGGGACGTCGGACGATTACCTGCCCCGCGAAGTCCCCTCCCTGCCCGCCTTCAGCATCCAGAAGGCCTGCTCGAAGGCCATCGTCAACCACCGCCGCGAGTACTTCACCGGCGTCATCTACACCACCAACCGCCGCGTGTGGGAGTTCGACGAACGCTTCAAGGAGTACCTCCTGGCCACCCGCGCCCTTGCCGTGGACATGGAGTGCGCCACCCTGTTCACCGTCGGCTTCGCCAACCGGGTGCCCACGGGCGCGTTGCTGCTGGTGTCCGACCGCCCGATGATCTCCGACGGCATCAAAACGGAGGAGTCCGACAAGGAGGTCACGCGCCGTTTCGCCAGCCAGCACCTCGACATCGGGATGGAGACCATGCGGAGCATCAAGGAGAAAAATTATTCCATGAGGCACCTGATTTTCTAATTTAATGTTGTAACTTCGTCGCCGAAAAACGCGAATATGCTGTACAGGATACTATTTTACACCATCGCCGGGACAATCCTTCTCCACGCCTGCCAGGGCAAGGCCAAACCCAAAGCGCTTGATCCCGCCAATGTCACGCGGGTGGAGCTGGTGGAGAAAAGTTTCGACTTCGGCGACATCAAGCAAGGAGAGATTGTCGGACACACCTTCCGCGTGAAAAACACCGGGGAGAAAAACCTCTTCCTCCTGGACATCGAAAGCAGCTGCGGATGCACCACCGCCAACTACACCACCAAGCCCGTCAAGCCGGGCGACAACGGCATCATCGAGGTCAAGTTCGACTCCTCCGGCAAGTACGGCAAACAATACAAGGTGGTGCACGTCTCTGCGAACACGAGCCAGCGAAACTTTGAACTGGTGGTGAAAGCCAACATCGTAGCCCGTGACGAATAATCATAAACCCATAATAAATCAATGATGAACACAATCTTTATCTTATTACAAGAGCAAACCGAAAGCCCGTTTGGCGGCATGAAGAGTATGGGATTAATGCTGCTGTTGCTGGTAGTATTCTGGTTTTTCATGATCCGTCCCCAGGCCAAGCGGCAAAAAGAGCTGCGGAGATACCGCGACTCCATCCAAAAGGGCGATCGCGTACTCGCTGCCGGCGGCATCTTCGGCAAAATCATCGAGATCAGCGACTACTCGGTGATCATCGAGGTCGAAAACCAGGGACGCCTCAAGGTACTCAAGGAGTCCATCGTCAAGGACACCACCAACGCCCAACCCGCCGCGAGATAACCCCGTTCCCGGATAGCCCGGCGCCGTCCGGGGACGCTCATGCCCACGAACTAAACACGCGCGCGTGACACGACAACGCTCATTGATCAGAAACAACGCGGTGACGTACGGCATTTGCCTCGCCGTCGCCGCCACGTTGTGGTTCCTCAACGCACTCAACAAGGAGTACACCACCGAGCTTACCTACCCCGTCAAGTACGGCGATCTCCCCGCGGGCAAGATCCTGGTCTCCGACGTGCCGCGGGAAATAACCCTCGAAGTGAGGGCGCGCGGCTTCGCCCTCCTGCGTCATCGCCTCGCCACCTCCTTCCTCCCCATCGTCTTCAACATCCACGGCGACGTGCTCAGGGGGCGCGACCTCCTGGAAAGAAACATAGAGGCCGACGAAATCAGGGAACGCGTCAGCGCGCAATTCAACTCCGACATACAGATATTGCGCGTCAAACCGGAGGAAATACGCTTCCAATTCTCCCGCCTCTCCACCCGCAAAGTCCCCGTCATCCCCGACGTCAGCTACACCCTTCGCCCCCAGCACATCCTCAAGCGGGAGATCACCGTCACCCCGGACTCCGTCACCGTGGAAGGCCCCCCCGCCATCACGGACACCCTCCGCGCCCTCCGCGCCCGTCCGCTATCCCTTGAAAACCTTGCCAGGAGCGTCACCCGCGGCGTCTCCCTCGTGGAGATACCCGGCGCCCGTCCCACCATCAGCGAGGTCAAAATCAGCATCGAGGTAGAACAATCCACCGAGGCCAAGCGCGTCATCCCCATCATCGCGCGCAACCTGCCCGGCAACCTCACGCTCCGCCTCTTTCCCCCCGTCGCGGAGATCACCTACAACGTGGGACTGAGCCGCTACGACAACGTGCTCGACTCCCAATTCCTCCTCAGCGTCGACTACCGGCAAGTCTCCGGCACCCCCGATCGCCTCGTCGTGCGGGTAGAAAAATCTCCTCCCTTCATCGACAACCTCATCGTCACCCCCGGCCAAGTGGAGTACCTCATCGAACAGAAATAGCCATGTCCACAACCAAATACACCGGAAACGCGGCGCCCCCGGCGGGGATCACCGGCAACCCCTCGTCCCTTGCCATCGGCATCACCGGCGGCATCGGCAGCGGGAAAACCACCGTTGCCAACCTCATCGAACGCCTGGGACACCCCGTCTATTATAGTGACGCCGCCGCCGCCCGCCTCGTCAACACCGACGACGACATCAAAAACGCCCTCGCCCGCTGCTTCGGCGAGGATATCTACGACCCCGACGGCCACCTTCGCCGCTCCCGCCTGGCCGCCATCATATTCAACCACCCCGCCGCCCTTGCCGCCGCCAACGCGATCATCCACCCCGCCGTCGCCGCCGACTTCCGGGCGTGGCGCGACAGCCACCGCGAGCCGCTCCTCTTTCTCGAATCCGCGCTCCTCGCCGACAACATCCTGGCTGCCGACCTGGACGCCATCATCCTCGTCCTTGCCGACCTGGAAACCCGCGTGCAGCGCGTCATGCAGCGCGACAACATCACCCGCGTGCAAGTGCTCGAGCGCGCCCGCAATCAACCCCTCGCCGGCGCCATTCATGCCGACTTCACCATCCGCAACAACCCCGGCGACATGCTCCTGGAGCCGCTCCTGGCCATCCTCGACACCCTCCAAAACCGCTGGCCATGCTGATAAAGGGAAGATGGATCGGCGCCGGCCTTGGTTTCGCCCTGGGAGGCCCCATCGGCGCCCTGCTGGGCTTCGTCATCGGCACGGCCTTGGACACCTCCGCCTCGTCGCCCGCCGCCGCCCCCTCCTCCCGGCCGACGGGTAGGGCGGACTTCCTCTACAGCCTCGTCATCCTCGCCACGGCCATCATGAAAGCCGACGGCAAGATCACCCGCGATGAACTCAACCACGCCAAGCAGTTCTTCCGCGAAAACTTCGGGCAGGACGGTGAGCGGGAGGCGCTCGCCATCATCCGACAAATCATGGACAAGGAGATACGCGTCGACCAGATATGCCTCCAAATCCGTCAAAACATGCCGCCGAAGGCGCGCGTCCAGCTTCTTTACTTCCTCTTTGGCCTCGCCAAGGCGGACGGCCGCGTGTGCGACCGCGAGATGGCCATCCTCGATCGCATCGCCGACCTTCTCGGCCTGGACGCCACCACCTACCGCTCCATCCGCTCCATGTTCCGCGAGGAAACCGACTCCGCCTACGCCATCCTCGGCATCCCCGCCACCGCCACCGACGAGGAGGTCAAAAAAGCGTACCGCCGCGCCGCCCTCGCCCACCACCCGGACAAGGTCGGGTACATGGGTGACGACATTCGCCTCGCCGCCGAGAAAAAATTCACCACCATCAACAACGCCTACGACAAAATAAAACGAGAACGAGGACTTTAACCGAAACAACATGAACACCACGCACACCACCAA
>JAIRXZ010000003.1 GCA_031267995.1 Odoribacteraceae bacterium
ACAAAAAGCATATTGATGAAACAAGTGAACGTGAAAGAGACTACCTCCTGTTTACAAACAGGAACACCCCAAGAAAATACGAGACCGGAAAACCGGTGCAGCGGGCAACGCTCCCGCCGCGGGCGAGCAACCATACCTTGTATAGTTGCCCGCCTTTTTTCATGCGCGCGTGTAAACTTATTTGTATTGGCCGCGATCCTGGCCTTCGCCGCATCCTGCATGACGCATGTCAACGAGGGCAATCCCGCCGCCGGCGACGGGGAACACCTCGTCACCCTCTCATTCACCGTCCCCGGCGCACCCACCCGCGCGATGGACGAGACCGCCGTCGAAACCATCGACGTCCTCCTCTTTGACCCGTCGACGGACAACATCGTTTACCGAGCTATCGGCACCAAACCCGTCTCCAACCAATTCACCGTCAAACTGCCGGCGAACACCTATAATATAGTGGTGCTGGCCAACGCCCGCGCGATGATCCCCGCCGCGTACCCTCCCGCCACCACGGGAGCATCGTTCACCAATGACAGCCGTGAAGACGTCCTCGCCGCCATCACCAAAAGCATCGCCCCCGTCACCTCCCACCAGTGGCCGGCCACCTTCGACCGTATTCCGATGTGGGGCTACAGCGATGGCTTCGTGGTCGGCACCTCCTCCCCCACCATCAACCTCACCAGGATGGTCGCCAAGGTGGACATCACCGTGGGCGGCGCGGTGGTTGACTTCTGGCTGGCAAATGTTCGCCTCTATAATTACAGCATCGCGGGCAGCATCGCCCCCGCCGCCCTTCCTCCTACCGCTCCCGCCGGCGACCGGTACGATGGCTACGACATCACCCAGTGGAGCAACATCCCTGCCGGCATCAAGGCTTACGCCCCCCACCTTCCCACCGGTGTCAAGGCCACGGACGACTACATTGCCTACAACGCCGACCTCTCCGATACCAGGGACATCGTCGAGTACAAGGATAATATTTACGCCTTCGAAGCCGCTGCCGGCGTGACGTATCCCGCTGCCGGCTGGAAACAAAACACCTGCCTCGTCATCGGCGGATATTATCAAAGCACCGCCTTCCTCACCTACTACCGCGTGGAGTTCGCGAACACCACGAACGGCCAGCTTCCCCTCCTCCGCAATCATAAATATAATGTCACCATCACCGGCGTCTCCGCCCACGGCTACCCCACGCCGGAGGATGCTTACAACAACCCTCCGTCCAATATTACCGTCCAAATCACCGCGTGGAACGACGGCGGCCTGGACGACATCACCTTCGATCCCCAGAATTACCTGGCCGTCGACAAGAGCGAACTCACCTTCTACGCCGCTGGCGGCAACAAAAGCATGGCAGCCATCACGGACTTCCCCTCCGGCTGGACGGTGGATGCTAACGATCTCCCCACCTGGTTAACGATCACCGCTCCCGTCCTCGACGGTTCCGACATCGCTCACGGGTTGCAGGACGTGAAGACAACCCTCACCCTCGCGGCCAGCACCACCTCCGTCCCCCGCGCAACCGAGTTCTACATCGTCGCCGGCAACCTCCGCAAGAAGATCATCGTCACGCAAAGCGCCGAGGAGGAGTTCTCCATCTTCATCACCGACCTCTCCGGCAACCCTATCGACGAACTCGTGTTCGGCCCGGACGGGGCCATCCCCGCCACGAAGCAGTTCCGCGTCACGTGGCTCCCGGCAGACGCCGATTGCGACGTCGCTCTAGCCCCCGTCTCCGGCATGCCCCCCTTCACCTTCAACACCACCGGGACGGGCATCGACCCCGCCACCGCCTCCCCCTTCACCGGCGGATCGGCGGTCATCACCATCCAGCCAAACGACCTGGCGCCGGGAGATCCGGATTGCCTCTCCCGCCTGGACTTCTCCGTCGCCAACAACGGCCAGTACCGGATGGCCGTCCTCTACCTCCGCCAAATCAACAAATACATCATCGTGGAGGGGAACGCCGGGGAATACGCGGTCGGCAACACGACGCCCCACACCTTCATCGTCAAGAGCAACATCCCGTGGTACTCCATGTTCGACGGGGAAAAGGGTGACGAGTTTACCCTGGTAAAGACGAAAACGGCCAACGGCGGCCCGAACCCCGAAGGAGAAATTTTCGAGTTCACGCTCAATAACGTGGTGGGCGCCGAGGCAACCTTCTCCTTCAAAAGCAACGAAAATTTTGAAACCTACGCCGAGGCCCGCATCGAGGGCATCGCCCTCCCTTACGTCACCCTGGGCGAGACGACGTACAGCACGAACGCCACCGCGCCATCCCCCGCCAACATCTCCATGACCACCAACATCCCCTTCGGCGAGCTTAGCGCGACGGTCACCGGCTCCGGTGGACTGGTCACCAGCGCGGCCATCGAGTCCGGCCCCAAACTAAAGGTAAACTTCGCGGCCAACCCGCTAACGGACATGACATTCCAAACCTATACCGTTCAAGTAAAACACGACGGCCAAGTGATGGCCACCCTCACCGTGTACGTGTCCGGCTCCGGCTGGGAGCCGATGGGCGGCAAACTCGTTGAACCGACAATACGATTCGTGTATGTGGATAAATTTCTGACGGACGAGACGAATTGCCCGGCCGGATCCTCCACGCCGCGATCATCGAATGATGCCATGTGGTACGAACTCTGGCTGGGGAGTATGAGCATCGCCCCGGGAAGCATCATTGACGGTACCGGGATACGCTACCCGAACAAATATGGTGTGATATGGTATGGAACCGCCTTGCAGGAAGCGACACTTGTCGCAACAGACGAACCTGCAAGTTATTACACGCTGCCATGTGTATGGAATCAGACTATACTAAGCGAAGACGTCGGGCACATCGATTTGAACACTACCCCCGTGGGCGGATCAGCAGGAGAACTGATCCGTTACCCTTACGGGCAATACGTTCGCTCAAACAGTACATACTTCACTGTATACTACATATGCGTCGTCTGGGAACCCTGAAAACAAAAAAGATGAAAACGATTGTAGACATGACAATAGGCCGCCCGACGACACCGAACAACACGGGGAAAAACGCGCCCGAAATGGCCGCCAACGCGGGAAAACCGGCAACGATCGCGGGTGAAATCACGCCCCGCGTCCGCGTGGAGAGAAAAAACTCGCGCGAGATAAAAGAAAACTCGCGCGAGATATTCCAAAACTCGCGCGAGATAAAAGAAAACTCGCGCGAGATATCTCAAAACTCGCGCGAGATAAAAGAAAACTCGCGCGAGATATCCCAAAACTCGCGCGAGATAAAAGAAAACTCGCGCGAGATATTCCAAAACTCGCGCGAGATAGAAAAAAACTCGCGCGAGATATTTTTGAAATCGCGCGAGATTTTTTCCCCCGCGCGGGCGAACTCCCCTCGCCGACCCCGAAAACTCGAACCCGTTCAGCCGGGACAACATATCAACTACCTGAAAACTGTATAAATTATAAAACCATGAAACAAAAAACTAGAATCGCGAAATCAAAGGCCAGGACGATAAAACAAAAGTCCGCGGCCATGCAAAAGAAGGCCATGGCCATGAAACAAAAAGCCCTGGCACTGAGAAAAAAGAACTCCGTCGCGAACCAACTGCTCGTGCTCCTGAAAACGAGCCTGGAAGTATGCCTCGGCCACGAGATCTTCAATTTCAACTTCAGGGAAAAAATCTCGCGGAAAATGCAAGTCGTCCACGCCATCATGGTGGCCGCCATCGGCCTCGACTACGGCAATATCACGCCCGCCCTTCTTAGCCAAGTCGCCGGGTGGCACGGCACCATCATCGCACAAATGGGCTGTATCAGAACGCTATTGGACGGCCTGGTGGAACGACAATCTACCCTGTCCGTGCCCAATGACTACATCACCCTGCTCACCACCAACCTCGCGAAACTCGACAAACTGTCCGCCAAACGCGCCAAGGGGGAGATCACGGCCAAGGAGCTGCGCTCGCGCAACACGACGCTCAAACTAACGGTAGCCTACTCCCTGCACACCATCAGAATCTGGGTTTTCGGGCAACACGCCGACGGGACGCTCAGCACCGATGACGTGCACGACCTCGGCTTCCTCCTCCCCGGCGAAATGGCCGGCTATCGCGGGAAAAGCGACCCGACAGACGCCGTCGCCGAGGCCAAACCGCTGATCATTACCGCCAACATGATGCGCGTGATCATCGACCAGGCAACCGTCAAAAACGCCGGCCCGGTGATGCACGGGTGGCCTCACGGTATTCGCATGGCCATCTTGCTGATCCTCGCCGACGACGGCGAAACGGAGATCCTGCGCCTGATGACAACCCGGCTGCATACCGATATCGAGATGCCGGCCGATTGCCACGGCAAGCAATATATCGTGAAGGCGGCTTTCCTGAAGCACGTCAACGACACGCCGCGATGGAGCGCCGGCGCGCAGTTTAGCATGCCGAAGGATACGACCGACCTCGCCCACGCCCTCGACCAACAACACTACGAGGAGTACGAGGCTAGCCTCCGCACCGTGGAGCAACACCACCAGGAGATCAAACGCCTTCACGCCGAGCTGGCAGAGGCGCACGCCAAGCTGGGGGGCGAGGCTCCCGCGAATTGAGCGCCTCCCCCCTCCCGAACGGGTAAGGTTTAATCGCCGTCGGTTAGCCGCCGCCCGTCGGGGAGACGATGAATGTTTTTTACTTTCATTGTTTCATATCCAAGAATGTTCGTTTTGAAAACGACACGCGCTTGATAGTATCCGCTCTGCAGCGCACCGCTCCCCCGGGCCTTGAATCCGCGACGGCTACAAGGAACTCCCCGGGGGAGCTTCATTTTTTGATTCCCGATGGGTTTTTGGGAAGGGCTTTCCGGGTCCTGAGACGTAGCATGCTACGTCTCTACTGATGTGCGGATATGGCTTGGACGACCTCTGTTGTACGGATGGGTTGGACGACCTCTGTAGAGACGTAGCGTGCTACGTCTCAGGAACCGGAAAGCAATCGCACCCCATATGTGAGACGTAGCACGCTACGTCTCTACTGATGTACGGATATGGGTTTGACGATCTCTGTAGAGACGTAGCATGCGACGTTTCTACACAAAGAGGTGGGCGCCCGTGATGGGCGCCCCGGGGTTTACTGGAAAATGTTGTAGGGGCGAAAAATTATTAGCCCATACCCCCGTGTGCGCCCCCGACGTGTTTTGCTTTACAGGCGGTGAGGGCGAATAATTATTCGCCCCTACAGTTTTACCGGTGTTGTCGTTGGGCGGGAAAGGGCACACCCGCGTGTGCGCCCCCACGTTTCGTTGGAGAATGCTGTAGGGGCGACCCTCGCGGTCGCCCTTTTATCATCGGCACGCGTTTAGCGGCCCGAAAGGCCTGATTTGCATAACCGCATGCAAGCGTAGTGCGGCTTGCGGCAAAAAACAACCTCGTAATCCCTGCCTGAAAGGCAGGACTATTGGTGGTACAGTCCTGCCTTTCAGGCAGAAGTATATGATGCCGTCTTTCCGTGGGTCAACGACCCACGGTTATGCAAATCAGGCCCTCCGGGCCACCCCCGACGTGTTTACGGGTTTTATCGTCGGGGTTTAGGCGGGGAAGGGCGCACACGCGTGTGCGCCCCCACGGTTACCGGTGTTGTCGTTGGGATGCGCACGCGGGAAAG
>JAIRXZ010000036.1 GCA_031267995.1 Odoribacteraceae bacterium
GCGCGCGCCGGGGAGACGGCGCGCGCCTTAGAGGAAGCAGTCCTGGACGTCAATCCTTCGCGGCGTTTTGTTCGGCGTGCACCCGCTCCACGTCCTGGCGGTGTTGCTCCACGACGCGAACGTGCTCCTCGAAATCCTCGTGATGCTGGCTATCGAGGACAGCGACGAGATCGACGGCCGTCTTTGGCATCGAGAAAAATGCGAAATTCCCGAACTTCGGTTCGTCATCCACGTGCTTCAGGAAAGCCGCCGCCACCATAAAGTGCTTCCCGTGCGACCCCTCCGGCATCTTGAACTCGTTGTGCAGGGTAGTAGTTATCTTGTGCAGTATCACCGTTTTAGCATCATCCTCCATCACCAGCAGCATCGCGTGATTGATCCCGTGCGGCCACCCGTGCCTCACCGGGGCGGCATTCTTATCGCCCGCGTGATCGACGATAAAATCGGTAAAATCCGCGTTCAGGATCTTCGCCTTCACCTCGGCGATAGCATCGGTAGGCTCCGAGCGTTCGCGATGCCCGCCTCGTTCGCCCGGCAGCAAGAAATTCATCTCGTGCACGTCATCCGCGGTCAGCCTGCCCTCGACGAAATCCCCGTACGCCCACACCATCACGTCCATCAGGCAGTATGCCACCGCCGCCTTCAGCATGGTGCTGCGGTGTCCGCGATCGGCCGGCGAAGCCTCGTTCGTGTTGCACTTGTTCATCAGGTCGGTCAGGTTCGTCACGTACTCCCCCAGTTTCTCCCTGATGGCCAGCGGGACACCCCAGACGGAGAGCTTCGACATCAAGAGGTCGTACAGCCCCTTCACGTTGGTGAACTGCTGGAACATGTTCCCGTGCCACCAACGGATGTGCTCCAGGACGATCTCCGGGATCTTCCCGCTTGTCACCAGCATGGCCAGCAGGATGATATTAAACATCCTATCCTGGCTGATTTTCATCGCTTTCCGGCTCCGTTTCCTGGCCTTTTTTACCGGGCGCGCTGCCCTTCTTCTTTTGTTCGACTTGAATTTGCGTGCGTGTGCCATAGTTTTATTTTTTAATGGTTTGTAAATAAGAAAATTTGTTTGCTATATGCTTCTGTTTGTTTTTGTTTCACGTGAGGCGGGGGCTGTTTCACGGGAGGCGGAGGCCATCTCGCGGGAGGTGGGCACCGTCTCGCGGGAGGAGGGAGCCGTTTCGCGCGAGATCGTCCCGGTTTCAGGTGTAACCGGCGTCGTCACGCGGGAGGTGGGGGCGGTTTCACGGGAGGCGGGGACGGTCTCGCGGGAGGTGGGGACGGTTTCAGTCGAGGGCGATTTTATCTCACATGAGACGGTGGCGGTTACACATGACACCTCTTTTATCTCATGTGTGCCGGGGTTGGCGACACGCGAGATGGGGATTATCTCACGTGAGATGGCGGGCATCTCATGTGAGACCGTGACGATCTCGCGTGTGCCGGGGTTGGCGACACGTGAGATCGTGGTGATCTCATGTGAGACCGTGACTATCTCATGTGTGCCGGGAGTCGTCTCATGTGTAACGGGAGCGGCTTCCGGCCATTTCGTTCCGGTTGCCGACGAAATCACGCGATTTTCCCCCGCGTTGAATCGCCCCTCGCGTGAGTTTGTCGGTTTGTGCCATATTTCGTGTTTTTCTTCGGTCATTTTTTCTTCTTTTTTCGGTTTACGCGTTGTTTTTTTGCCTTCTCGAAGCGTGTTTTTTTTGTATTCCCGGCGAGCGACGCTTTTTCCCCGGTCTCGTTCCCTTTTGTTTTTATTTTAGCCTCTTTCATTTTGATTATTCTACATTCCTGGTCTTGTTCAATCCTGATCTAATTATTTGTCGAGCCTTTCCCGTTTTAAGGATACACGCAGGGCTGCCAATTTCCCGAAACGCGAACTCCATAGTCGCTATTGAAATAATTCAGATGGCCATAATCCACTATCACATTCGTTTGTATTCCCACAATTACCCCCTCCAAATTCGTGGTAAAATTAGTGAACGTAAATTTCGCATATCCCCCCGTTTCGTCCCAAGTTACCGAATTCACTCCGGTAATCATTGAAATCGTCCCGTTCGCATAGACCGTGCGGACTCCATAGGCCATCGTTCCTAAGGTCTCACCGTTGGGGCAGGGACCGTGTGTCAAACCCGTCGTACAACCTTGTTTACATGCGGTATAGAACGCATATCTAACGTACAATTTTCCGGTCATTGTTCCCGGTTGTGACAACGTTCGAGTGAACAGGGGTGTGTCGTCGCCATCCACTCCAAACATGATTGTTAAATTTCTGGTCGCGCCCCCGTTCGCGGGGATATTCGTCAGGCTTAGCGCGTCCCCGGTAAAGGCCGGTATCTCGCCCGATGTCACCTGTTCGGTATCGTACTTGACCCACCATTTCGCGTTCGTGTTCACCGTGAACTCCACCGTGCCGCCCCCCACGGGGAGGGACGTGGGGCCGACATATTCCAAGCGCACGGGAATCGTTCGCTTTAACGCGAGCGTGGTACTCACCTCCGTCACGCCGGGTGCGTTCACTTCCGTCGTGAATACCAGCGTCCGCTCGAATAGCGTGCCGGCCTTCAGCGTGGTCGTTGCGGCGTCGTCAACCGGTTTGAAGGTGATCGACGGGGTGACCGTGGCAAGCGGGCCGGATGACCCGCTTTGGAGGAGGTCGGGGGTGATGCTGACCATCTCAACCAGATCATCCAGCGTCTCGTCGCCGACCACGGTGTATTTCCACGCCGTGGCGTTCGTCGAGAGGGAGACGGTTTTGTCCCCCGCGTCGAGGACGAGCGTGCCGCCTGACGGGTTGGTGATGTCGAGGGAGATGGGCGTGCCCGACTGCATTACGGTGATGGCCTCCCGTGCCGCCCCGCCGTCCAGTTCCGCCACCAGGTGCAACTCGCGCGGCAGGTAGGATGTCCAGGGAGTCAGGTTGAACTTGTATAGCCCCGATCCCGCGGCGTTCGCACCGGGTGTCAACGTGATGGCGCCCGCGGAGTTGTCGCCGTGCGTGATCTCCCACGGGTAGGCGGAGACGACGATGAAATCTTGGTTGTTTCCGCCGACTGCCGGATAGGGGTTGTTCATGACGGTGAAGAATCCTTTACTGACGGGGAGTTGGATGACGGTGACGTGGCGGGTGATGGTTTGCGTCCCGTCGCTCGCGGTGATGTCGATGACGCTTGCCAGTTCCGTCCCGCCACCTACCGGTTGAGCAACGGGGCGGAAGGTGTGGGTGGTGACGGTACTGCCCGTGATGTTTTCCGGCGACTGGGCGGGGAGCCACTGTATGTTGCCTGTGGCGTCGATGTCCCACGCCGCGGCGTTGGAGGTCACGTGTAGATCACCGTTGCCCAAGGGGTCGCCGTTGCTGTAGAAGATGAGTTGCGCCGGGGTGACTGCGAGTTCCAAGGCTTCTTGCTGGGCGACGATGATTTTTTTCCGGAGGTTCCCGGCGACGATGTAAAACTCGCTGTTTCGCGAGCTGGAAGCAAGCATGTCGGCCGTCACGGTAATATCGGTAACGGTTTCGCCGCCGGTGAAGGTGTTCGGGCTGACGGTGATCCAGGTCGGTTTGTCTTCTATTGTCCAGCTGCCGAAGTCTGTTACGACGCTGACGTGCTGGTCACCTCCGGCGAGACTGAAACCGAGCACGTCGAGGTCGACGGCGAGATAGTGCTGGTCGTTAAAGACTACCCTTCCCAAACCGCCACCATTCCACGGGAGGATTTCTACCCTGATGTTGGCGGGTTTGTTGGCGTAGGCCTCCTCCTTGCTGGAGTAGCCGTGGGCGTGAACCTCCTTGATGGTGACGATGTAACGGTGGTTGCGCAATAACGGGAGGCAGTCGCCGTTGTTGTCCGCGAAGTCCACGCGGTAGTAGGTGGGCGTGGGATTATCATTGTAGTAGCCGCCGATGACGAGGCAGGTGTTCGTTTGCGCGCCGGCGGTGACGGCGTCTGCCTCGAAGGTGTAGATGTATTGATTATAGGTGTGAACGGGGTTCTCGATCTTTCCGAGAACTACCGTCGCACCGGTGTGGATGGAGTAGGAGAGCGGCGTGCCCGATACCTTCAACGCTGCGACTTGGTCGGCGAGAGAAGTTAACGCGGGCAGGTGGGGTGCGATGGCCTTGTTGCCATTCCACTGCGAGACGTCGTAACCGCTACCAGTAACGGCGGGGGCGATGGAGCCGGCACGGTTGTAATTATACAGGTACACGCTGGCCAACGAAAAAACATCGTCGGCATCCTCGCCTACCTGGAGGTCTATCCTGGCGACAGAGCGGGTCAAAGCGATGACGGGGACGGAGGGAACAACGTCCAATGCAATGGTGAGGCCGTCATGATATCCCCACATCGGAATACCGTTGGTTTCAAATTCATCCGTCCACTTGTTGGTGGGGTTGGCTAACTCCTGCACGAGGTTGTCCAGCACATCGTCTCGGTCAGGCCCCGACGAAAGGGTGGCCACGGGAACAGTCACCGTGGAGGCGGCGAGGGCAGTGCGGGCGTTGGCCAGCACAACGATGGTGTAGTTTGTGCAAACGGGGAGTTTGACGGTGAAGTTTTTTTGTATCGTGGGCAGGGCGGCGGGATCGTCGACAGCGGTGGAGCCGATGGCACGGTATTTAAAGTTTCCGGAGGCGTCGAAAAGCAATACATCAACGGTGTTGACGGCGTTTTCCCAAGCGTCGTTTTTCGGGAGGGCACGGGTGGCGGGCGTGCCGGGGACGGTGAGTGCAAGCGTCACGAGGCGTTCGCCGTCGCCAACGATGGGATTGCTTTCGTTGATATTCGTCACGCAAGAGGCGGCAAAGGCCAGGATCGCGGGCAATACAAATAACCTCGCGTGCGCGCATGAAAAAAGGCGAGCTACTGTGTAAAGTATGGTTGCTCGCCCGAGGCGGGAGCGCTGCCCGTCACATCGGTGTTCCGATAGTCTCGTATTTTCTTGTTGTTTTCCCGCGTGATAGCAGGAGATAATCTCTTTCATGTTCAGATGTTTCATTGATATGTTTTTGTTTCATTTCCCGTATCCCTACTCTTTTGACGGGACAAATATATGAGTTAAGAAAATTATTTCCAAACGTTAAATCGAGAAAAGCAACAAAAAGCAGAAAAAAAATTTCAGAATCGGGAATTATGAAGGCCAATAGACCGAGAAAGAGGGCGAGAAACACGCTATTTCATGCCTTGTACTCGTCGACACGTGGGCAATTATCCCGGATGATTGGAAATATAGAATCATAGAATGGTATAAAGAACGCGCTGCAAATCTATTGGATTGATTAACTTTGCAGTGGATTAATAGGGCATCGCTTTATTAGAAAAACGACGTTGTAATCGAATAATTATTGCTTAATCAGGAAAACGACATGATAAAAAATTGGATTGAAAAGGCTGTTCAATATCTTGACGACTCGTTGAGTCCTATTCCTCAAGAAAAAAATGAATTGGATTGGAAAGAAGACATTTCCCCAAATAATAAAAAGCTGTGCAGGCACCTGTCCGCGTTCGCGAACCACCCGGGGGGAGGTTTTCTTGTTTTTGGAATAGAGGATAAAACCGGAAAGGTAATCGGGGTGACTAACGAACAAGCAGAGTTGATCATGCAGAAATTAAGCGATTTATGCAGGGTTGCTGTTTTTCCTGCCATAGGCTTGGATCATTCTGTCCAGGAGTATGGAGGGAAACCGCTCTTATTCGTGTATATCAAAGAAAATGCTGTTAAGCCTGTTTCCATAAGCGAGAAATCCATAGAGGAGGCGTACATACGGAGCGGGGGAACAACTCGATTGGCGTCGAGACAAGAGATTGGCGCTTTAATGCTTAATAGCAAGATTCTTCATTATGAAGAACTTCATGCAAGCAAATTGAAATCTTCCGCCGAAATACTCGATATTCTCGATTTTCGAGGTGTTTTTAGGTTGCTGAATAGACCGACACTACAGAACCCCGAGGAGATACTAAGATGGATGGAAGATGAAAAAATGGTAGATCATATTGACGGCATCGGATACTACATTACCAACTTTGGGGCCTTGTGCTGTGCTTATGATCTCAACCAATTTGATGGCTTATCCCGAAAAAATATTAGGGTGATTAGGTATAAAGGGCTTACCAAGCGCGAGACGGAGAAGGAACAATTGGGGAGCAAAGGTTACGCGATTGGCTACGAGGGGTTAATTAATTATATAAATACCCTTCTCCCAAGTAGCGAGGTGATAAAGAATGCTTTAAGGTCTGAAACAACGGTTTATCCGGAAATAGCTCTCCGGGAGCTTATAGCCAATGCTTTGATACATCAAGATTTTTCAGTTAGAGGCTCCAGCCCGATGGTTGAGATATTTGATGATCGTATAGAAATTTCAAATCCAGGGAAATTACTCGATTCTAAAAGAATCGACCGGCTAATACGAACTACTCCTGAATCAAGAAATGAGATTTTGGCCTCTGCTTTTAGAAGATACGGTATATGCGAAGAGCGAGGATCCGGCTTTGAAAAGGCAGTTGCAGCGATAGAGCTATTTGGCTTGCCTCCTCTTAAATTTGAGGAGTTGGAAAACTCGTTTCGGGTAACCATGTATAGTCCTAAAACATTTGCAGCACTAACGCCAACAGAAAGGGTTGAGGCGTGTTACCAGCATAGTATTATTAAGTATTATGCAAGTGGCGGAATGACTAATGCAAGTTTACGCGAAAGGTTTAAAATAAGCGAACGACAAAGGCCACAGGTGTCATTGGTAATAAAAGCGGCCTTAATACAAAATAAGATTAAGCCCAAAGACCCCAATAACGCCTCTACTAAACATGCGGAATATGTACCATTCTGGGGATCGCTTGCTTAATTGGGAAAACGACAAAGCAAAAATAACTGCTGGTTTTCAGTCTGTTCTTGCTTAATTGGGAAAACGACAAGGCAAAAACAACTGCTGGTTTTCAGTCTGTTCTTGCTTAATTGGGAAAACGACAAGGCAAAAACAACTGCTGATTTTCAGCCTGTTCTTGCTTAATTGGGAAAACGACATGCTCTGCATGGGCTGTCGTAACGTTAGCGGGCATGTTATTTTTCTTATTGTGGTGTGGCTATATTTACGATTGGGCGGGGAGTTGTGATTGAAAAAAGGTTTTGATGTTCTCCTTATTATAGGAAACCCCGGCGGGTCTTGCACCACGCCGGGGTTTCGTTTTCTCTCGCGTACGTTTGCCGCAGCGGGGTAGGGGAGGGGTTAGTAGAGCTGCCGGAGCAGTGTTTTCATGTCGGTTTTTTCCTTGAGGAATGCCGGGAGATCTTCGACGTCAACGCGTTCCTGCTGCATGGAGTCGCGGTAGCGGATGGTGACGTTGTTGTCCGTGAGGGTGGAGTAGTCGACGGTGATGCAGAAGGGTGTTCCGATGGCGTCCTGGCGGCGGTAGCGTCTGCCGATGGAGTCCTTGTCGTCGTACTGGCAGTTGAAATCGAAGCGCAGTTGGTCGAGTATTTCCGTGGCTTTTTCCGGCAGTCCGTTCTTTTTGACGAGTGGCATCACGGCCAGCTTGACGGGCGCCAGGGCGGGGGGAAGGCCGAGGACGACGCGGGTTTCTTTGGCGGTGCTGCTCTTTTTTTTGATGACCTCGTCCTCGTAGTAGGCGGCGGAGATTACCTGGAGGAACATGCGGTCGAGACCGATGGACGTTTCCACGACATGGGGGGTGAAGGATTCGTTGAGTTCCGGGTCGAAGTACTGTATTTTTTTGCCGGAAAACTCCTGGTGGCGCCGCAGGTCAAAGTCGGTTCGGGAATGTATTCCCTCCACTTCCTTGAAGCCGAAGGGGAAGCGGTACTCGATGTCCGTGGCGGCGTTGGCGTAATGGGCGAGCTTTTCGTGGTCGTGGAAGCGGTAGTCGCCGGCGTTGAAGCCGAGGGCGCGATGCCATTTCATGCGGCTCTCCTTCCAGTGGTTGAACCATTCCAGCTCGGTGCCGGGGCGGACGAAGAATTGCATTTCCATTTGTTCAAACTCCCTCATGCGGAAGATGAATTGGCGGGCGACGATTTCGTTGCGGAACGCTTTCCCCACCTGGGCGATGCCGAAGGGGATTTTCATCCGCCCGCTTTTTTGGACGTTGAGGAAGTTGACGAAGATGCCTTGTGCCGTCTCCGGGCGCAGGAATATTTTGTTGGATCCTTCGGCGGCGAACCCCATTTCGGTGGCGAACATCAGGTTGAATTGGCGGACTTCCGTCCAGTTGCACGTCCCGCTGACGGGGCAGACGATTTTGTTGTCGATGATGATTTGGCGCAGGTGGTCGAAGTCGTCATCTTGCAGGGCTTGGCTGAGGCGGATGGAGAGTTCGTCGCGTCTTTTGGTGTATTCCCGCACGCGGGGGTCGGTGTGGCGGAAGATGATTTCGTTGAATTCGTCCCCGGGGAGGGCGGCGGCTTTTTCGATTTCGCGCTCTATTTGTTCGTCGTATTTGTCGATTTGCTCCTCGATGAGGACGTCCACGCGATACCGCTTTTTGGAGTCTTTGTTGTCAATCATCGGGTCGTTGAAGGCATCCACGTGTCCGGATGCTTTCCATACCGTGGGGTGCATGAATATGGCGGAGTCCAGGCCGACGACGTTGTCGTGCAGGCGTACCATAGATTCCCACCAGTATCGCTTGATGTTGTTCTTTAGTTCCACGCCGAGCTGGCCGTAGTCGTATACCGCCCCGAGGCCGTCGTATATTTCGGACGATGGAAAGACGAAACCGTGTTCCTTGCAGTGTGCTACCAGCTTTTTGAAATGATCCTCTTTTGTCATGTGTTTTGCTTTTTGTGGGCAAAAATACATGAATTTTTTTAATTACACGCGGGCAGTTGCGAGATGCGGGGCGATTGTTTACATTCGCATCCCCGCTTTGTCCCGTTGAGAGGAGCGGGTCACCTTAATATTAATGTATCTATGAAAACAAGGGGGTTGTTTTTTGTTATCGCGCTGCTGGCGCGTACCGCGTTGTTCGCCCAGGCGAACTTTAGTATTCAATACGGGCCTTACCTGCAGAATATCGGCGAGGAGGAGGTGACGGTGGTCTGGGTGACGAGCGGGGATGCCCTGGGATGGGTGGAGGTCGCTCCCGGCGATAGGACGCATTTTTACGCGGAGGAGCGGCCGCGGTTTTTCGAGACAAGTAACGGGCGGAGGTTGATCGGGCGGTTGCATCGCGTGACGATCCCGGGGTTGCAGAAGGGGACGACGTATAGATATCGCGTGTACGCGCGCGAGGTGGTCGATGGCTCTAGGGGAGACGTGAGGTACGGGAAAAGCGTGGCGACGAATCCTTACAGGACATTCCGCTTTACCACGCTGGATTCGTCCAAAGAGGGGGTGCACTTTGCCGTTGTGAATGACATCCACGGGAGGAACGATGTCCTGGAATCGCTGCTGAAGAACGTGGAGATTGACGACCTCGATTTTATGGTGTTTAACGGGGATATGATGTCGCAACTCGACTCGGAAGAGCTGATGTTTAACGGGTTTTTGAACAAGTCGGTGGAGCTTTTTGCTTCCAACCTGCCGTTTTTCTTTACGCGTGGGAATCACGAGACGCGCGGGCCGTTTTCTACGCGCTTTATGGACTATTTCCCGACGTCGACCGGTCTTCCTTATTATACTTTTCGCCATGGCCCCGCCTATTTCATCATGCTGGACAGCGGGGAGGACAAGCCGGATTCAGATATAGAGTACGGCGGTTTGGCCGCGTTTGACGAATACAGGTGCAAGCAGGCCGAGTGGCTGAAAGAAATTGTCAGTAGCCGGGAGTTCAGGGAGTCGCCCGTGAAGATTGTTGCCATTCACGTCCCGGCTTTTACCTCCACGTGGCACGGGACGCTGCATGTCCAGGAGTTGTTTATCCCGATCCTGAACGGTACCGGTATCGACCTGATGTTTTGCGGCCACACGCACACCCACTCTTACCTGCCGAAGGGCGAGCGGGAGAATGATTTCCCGATTCTGACCAACTCAAATAACGAGATTCTGGATATCGTGGTGAAGGGCGAACAAATCAAGGTGAAGATATCCGATCACCAGGGAAAGGTGACTAAAACTATTGATTTATAGCCTCAGCGGATCACCCTGGCTTTGACAATGCGAACATCCTCCAGCGGGCGGTTGTAGGCGTCGACGGGCACGGCAGCGATTTTGTCGATCACCTCCAGGCCGCTGATCACCTCCCCGAAAACGGTATAGGCGCCATCGAGATGCGGGGAGCCGCCGAGGGTAGTATAGGCGGAGGTTTGCTCATCGGAGAGGATCAGCTTGGCGGCATTGAACAGACTATCGCACGTGGCATTGATCCTCGCATTCAAGGAATCCAGGGCGGCGGGATTGTTGGCCGTCTCCAGGTATTGATATTTTTCGACATTCTTCTGCAACAGCGCGCGATAAATCTCGCCGCGTCGGGAATCATTGATGCCCCGGACGAGGTTCTCCAGTTCGGCCGGCGAGAACACCTCCCCCTGCACCAGGTAAAACTGCGATCCGCTCGACCGGCGTTCGGGATTCTGCTGATCCCCTTGCCGGGCAGCCGCGAGTGCCCCTCGCTTGTGGAAAAAACCGGGAAGAATCTCGGCAGGAACATCCTCCCCCTCGCTCGCCTCGCCCAGATGTTTGCCGGGCGCGGTGTGGCGTGACGACGGATCGCCGGCCTGAATCATGAAATCTCGTATCACGCGATGAAAGAGGAGCGAGTCATAGACGCCTCGCTCCACCAGCGAGAGAAAATTATCCCTGTGCAGGGGCGTTTCGTCATACAAGCGCACCTTGATTTTCCCAAGTGAGGTAGTTAATTCCACCACTTTTCCCGTCGTAACCGGTTCCTTACAGGTGGCGAAAAGGGCGGCGCAGCACAGCGCGAGGAGGATCTTTTTCATGTTAATCATGTTTAAGTTCACGGGTTATCCCGTGCAAAAGTAATGGAAATATTTCATTACCGGCGAATTTGTATTTACCTTCGCCCGACTAATCATAAATAGTTTTGAGATATGAAAAGGTATTTAATTTTTCTCGTCGCATTATTGGCATTGGTTGGATGCCGCAGGAATGCCATGAAACCGCAAGATTTGTCCACGACCGATGTCGTGCGGGATACCACCGTTGGGAGGCTCATCGATGTTGACTCGGTGAAAGAGACCGTCCCCGACACCCGCGTTAACATAGTAATGCCACCGGCCGAAGGTGAGATGATGGCCTCGAAAGTCAAGCGTTTCCACGTCATCGTGGCAAGTCAGCCGACGCGGGCGTTGGCAGAGCAGGAAGTCAAGCACTTCCGCTCGCTGGGTCACCCGGAGACGAAAATCGTCTTCAAAGACGGCGTGCACTACCGCGTGAGCATTGCCAGCTTCCCCACCAAGAGGGAGGCGTTGGACAACCTCCCCTTCTACTCCCGCAAGCTCAAGGTGCACGGCGTATGGGTTACGTATTACTAAAAGTTTAACACATTTACCGCGAGACGTTTTATCGTCTTCCCGACGCGAAGCGGAGGCCTTGAATCTACCCGGAAAGCCCTACTTTCGCGGAAACAATAACAAAAAACGAAAACGTGAATAGAATTACCAAATTTACAAAAATGCACGGGACGGGAAACGACTACGTCTACGTGGACTGCATCAAGGAGCGCATCGACAACCCCGTGGAGTTTGCCGTGCTGGTAAGCGATCGGCACAAGGGAATCGGCTCCGACGGCCTGGTATTGATCTCGCGCTCGGCAACGTGCGACTTCCGGATGCGGATGTTTAACATGGACGGCTCGGAGTCGCAGATGTGCGGAACCGCGTCGCGATGCGTCGGGAAATACGTCTACGACAACGGTTACACGAAAAAAACAACCCTGTCGCTGGAGACGCTGTCGGGAGTGAAGTACCTGCGCCTCTTCCCCTCCGAGGGGAAGGTGCAGCGCGTCCGCGTGGACATGGGAGAACCCGGTTTGCAAGCGTCGGACATCCCCGTAACCTCGGACGAGGAGCAGGTGGTGGGGCTGCCGGTGGAGTTTGCCCCGGGCACCTTCGCCATCACGTGCGTCTCGATGGGCAACCCGCACGCGGTAATCTTCGCGAAGGGGATAGATGGCATGGACGTCGCGGGAATCGGCCACGCCATCGAGCACCACAAGATGTTTCCCGAATGTACCAACGTGGAATTTATAGAGGTACTCTCCCCCTCCCGCGCCAAGATGAGGGTATGGGAACGGGGCAGCGGCGAGACGCAAGCTTGCGGTACAGGCGCTTGCGCGGCGCTGGTAGCCGGCGTGTTAAACGAAAAATTGGCGCGGAAAGCCACGATCCTCCTGCTCGGCGGCGAGCTGGAAATAGAGTGGAGCGAAACCGACCAGCACGTCTACATGACCGGCGAAGCAATCACCGTCTTCACGGGAGAAATCGCATGGTAAAAATCAACGAACACTACGCGAACATCGGGAACAACTACCTCTTTTCGGAGGTCGCCCGGCGCGTGCGGGAATACAAAGCCGCCCACCCGGCAGAGCGGGTCATCAGCCTCGGCATTGGGGACGTCACGCGGGAGATCGCCCCGGCAGTCATCGAAGCCATAGAGAAAGCCACGCGGGAGATGTCCTCGCCTGCAACCATGCGCGGCTACCCGCCGGAAGCGGGATACGACTTCCTGGTAGAAGCCATCATCGAGCACGATTTTCACCCCCGCGGCGTGCGCCTGGAGGCAGACGAAATATTCGTCAGTGACGGCGCGAAGAGCGACACGGGAAACATCGGCGACATCCTCGGCCAGGACAACCTCGTTGCCATCACCGACCCCGCCTACCCCGTCTACGTGGACACCAACAAGATGGCCGGCAGGCAAGTGGAACTGCTCCCGTGCCACCCCGCGAACAGCTTCGCCCCCCCCTTCCCGTCGTGCCCGGCGGACGTGATCTACCTCTGCTACCCGAACAACCCCACCGGCACCACGCTCTCCGCCAGCCAGCTAAAAACCTGGGTCGACTACGCCATTGAACACCGCTCGCTGATCCTCTTCGACGCCGCTTACGAGGCCTTCATCTCGGAACCGGACGTTCCGCACAGCATCTACGAAGTGGAAGGCGCCCGTCGCGTGGCCATCGAGTTCCGCAGTTTTTCCAAGACTGCAGGCTTCACGGGACTTCGCTGCGCATACGCCGTTGTCCCCAAGGAGTTGACGGCCATAGCCTCCACCGGCGAGGAGATCTCCCTCAACGCCCTGTGGCGCCGTCACCAGGCAACCAAATTCAACGGCACCGCCTACATCATCCAGCGGGGCGCCGCCGCCGTCTACTCGCCCGACGGGCAGCAGCAAATCCGCGCCGTCATTGACTACTACATGCAAAACGCCCGGATCATCAAGGAGAGCCTGGAGCGCGCCGGCCTCACCGTCCACGGGGGCATCAACGCCCCCTACCTCTGGGTAAAAACGCCGGGAAGCCTCACCTCGTGGGAATTTTTCGACCGCCTGTTGAACGAAGCGCGCGTCGTCGGCACCCCCGGCTCCGGTTTCGGGAAATCCGGCGAAGGCTTTTTTCGTTTCACCGCCTTCGGGAAACGCGAGGAGACGCTGGAAGCCGTGGAACGGCTCAAAGGCTTACTTTAAAAGAGACACGCGACAAAAAGAGAGACAGGCTTCAAAGCCTGTCTCTTTTCAATTACACCCGGTGTCGGAACATCAACACCCCGCCTCCCCGGACGCCCGTCAATAAGCGGGCGCGACCGGGACAGCCCCCGGCAAGGCACGCGTGATATAATCCACCACCTGCGCGTAAATCGGTCGGGTAAACTCGATAAAAAACTCCTGTTCCGCGGGTGGTTGACCGGCTTGTCGTCGGCACAAATTCTTTTGTTCGGTATTCAGGGCGCGATCATCGCCCGTGAAACTCCCCCACGTTGTTGTCCACACGTACTGCCCGCTAAAGGCGCGTTGCCCGACGATCTTCCTGTTCGACGGCTCTGTAATCCTCACGCTCAGCGTCCCGGAGGAGCTAATCTCCCGTTGCGAGCGCGTAAACTTCGCCGACACCGTCGCGTAAGCATCGTACTGCCGCCCCTCCACCGTCACCTTTCCCACCACGACGCTATCCCGCGAAACGTCGATCGTACTCTTTGACTCGCGCACGTTCCCCACGGCGAAAGTCGTAAAATCCAGCGCAATATAATAATGCGGGTCGCGCATATTCTCGTTAAAAGCCTCCTCCGGCGAGTACAGTCGCACCATGCGGGGGCGCAGCAGCTGGTTCAGCTCAGCGATCAGATTCGCGTAAAAGAAATCCGACGACAGCTGGTAATGCGCTGGCGTCGCGGGCGCCTCCAGGATCACGCGCATCGTCGAAGCGTACAGGCTCTCCTTCAACTTATTCACCACGTCCCGGTACCCGCTCACGTGGTGATTTGCCCGTTCGAAATAGCGATAAGCCACCCTCGCCCCCTCCAGCGTGCCGACATTCATGGCGGTCACCCCCAGGCGGTAAGCCTCCCCCGCGGCCTCCTCCCTGGCCTCTCGCAGCTCGTTAAAAAACTCTCGCGGGGCGGGAATCAGCTCGGAAGCCTTGGGACTGCGGAGGATAGCATCCGCCAGTTGATTCAGGCGTTCATACTGTGCGACAACGGCATCGTACTTTGAATCGACATTCATCGTCATCGCCTTATCCACCTCCCGCAGGGACGCCTTCACGGCCAGCGGGTAGGAGAGCAGCAAAATATCCTGCGCGTCCGTCTTATCGGGACTCGATCGCAACTTGTTGATAGACTCCAGCGTTGCCTGGTAATAATCGCCGCGTTTGTAGGCGCTCTTTCCGGACGAGCAAGCGCCCGCCACCATCGCCGCGGCAACAACGAAAAGCGGCAGCCACCCACCCCGCCGGCGGGAGGCAAACGCGCGTGTAAAAAAGGTTGACGTTTTCATGATTTTTATGTTTTTCATCGCGAAGATATAAAATTAACGACAACATCACCGCCAACCGTCACCCGCCGCGCCCCCCGCGTTGCCCGTCGCGGGAACCAAAAAATTTCTACCTTCGTCCCGTTAAAAACTATTGAACATGGAAATATACAAGGCAGAAGAGCGGCGTTACGACGAGATGACCTACCGCCGTTGCGGCGCCAGCGGCCTGCGCGTCCCCGTCATATCCATCGGGTTGTGGCACAACTTCGGTCACGCGGACAGCCGCGCCCGTTTCAGCGAGATAGCCTTCCGCGCCTTCGACCGGGGCATCACGCACTTCGACCTCGCCAACAACTACGGCCCCCCGCCGGGGTCGGCCGAGGAGAACTTCGGAAAACTCCTTCGCGGCGGCCTCAAGCCCTATCGCGACCAGCTCCTCGTCTCCACCAAGGCCGGCTACCCCATGTGGCCAGGCCCCTACGGCAACGGCGGAAGCAGGAAATACCTCATGGCCAGCATCCACCAGAGCCTCCGCCGCACGGGGCTGGAGTACGTGGACATCTTCTACTCGCACCGCCCCGACCCGGACACCCCCCTCGAGGAGACCGTCGCCGCCCTCTCCGACATTGTCCGCCAGGGAAAAGCCCTCCACGTCGCCATCTCCAACTACCCGCCCCCGCTGGCTCGCCAGGCCATCGCCATGCTCCGCGACGCGGGCACCCCCTGCCTCGTCCACCAGGCCAAATACTCGATGTTCGAGCGCGCCCCGGAGTGCGGCCTCCTCCAGACCCTTGCCGACGAGGGCGTTGGCCTCATCGCCTTCTCCCCCCTTGCCCAGGGGCTGCTCACCGACCGCTACCTGGACGGCATCCCCGCCGGGTCGCGAGCGGCGCGCCCGGAAGGATTCCTGCAACCGGGGCAAGTCACCCCCGAACGCGTGGAAAAAGCCCGCCGCCTCAACGCCCTGGCATCGGCGCGCGGGCAAAGTCTGGCGGCGATGGCGCTTGCCTGGCTGCTCCGGAACCCCGTCGTCACCAGCGTCTTGATTGGCGCAAGCTCGCCGGAACAAATTGACGAAAACCTGAAAGCGCTCCAACATCTCGACTTCTCCCAGGCGGAGCTGGATGCCATCGAGGAGATTCTCGCCACCCCTGCCGGCGAATGAACGGCAAACGCGCCGGCCGCCGGTCGCCGCGCCGGGAAACGTTTTTTATAAAATATTCTCTATTTTCGCGACCGGTTATTAATCACTGCACCACATGCAACACGTCGTATCGGAGATAAAAAGGGGGAGCATCGAAACGTACCGCGCCTTCTTCGAGGGGTTTTACCCCACGCTGTGCGCCTTCGCCTTCAGGTACATCCAGCGGCGCGAACCGTGCAAGGACATCTCGCAGGAGGCGCTCCTCCTTTACTGGGAGCGCCGCGCCGATTTCGACCAGCTTTTCCAGGTAAAAAGTTTCCTCTATCCCCCCGTCCGCAACCGCTGCCTCAACCTCCTCAAGCGCGAGGAGGTCAACCGCAACTTCGTGCAGGAGAGCCTCCTGGAAAGCGAGGAGTTCCACGAGGAGGGGTTGATCGAGCAGGAGACCTACCTCCTCGTCCGCCAGGCCGTCGGCGCCCTCCCCACGCGCATGCGCGCCATCATCGAGCAGGCGATGGACGGGATGACAAACCCCCAAATAGCCAGGAAAATGGGCATCTCCGAGGGCACCGTCCACGCCCTCAAAAAAACGGCCTACCGCAAGCTGCGGACGCGGCTAAAACACCTCTACCTGATTTTTATTCTTTCCATGTAAGGCGTGGGCGGGAGCCTCGCCATACTGTTGAAAACCATTTATAGATATTTGAAACCTATCTATGGATAAGTGGCCGCCATCTATAGATAGATGGCGGCCATCTATAGAAGGATGGTGGCTATCTATAGATAGATGGCGGCCATCTATAGAAGGATGGTGGCTATCTATAGAAGGATGGCGGCCATCTATGGAAGGATGGTGGCTATCTATAGAAGGATGGTGGCCATCTATAGAAGGATGGTGGCTATCCATAGAAGGATGGTGGCTATCACAATGGTGATGAAACCCATCACTAACGTGGTGAAACCCATCACTAACGTGATGAAGTCTATCACAAACGTGATGAAGTCCATCACCGATGTGGTGAAGTTTATCACTATTGTCTTTGGATCCGGCACGTTTGTGATAGGTTTCATCACGTTGGTGATAGGTTTCGTCACGTTGGTGATGAACTCCATCACAATTGTGATGAAACCTATCACAAACGTGGTTGACCCATCACAATTGTGATGAAACCTATCACAAACGTGATGAACTCTATCACAATTGTGATGAACTCCATCACCAACGTGATGAACTCTATCACCAACGTGCCGGATCCAAAAACAATAGTGACGGGTTTAATAGCCATGAGGATAAACTTCATCACGTTTGTGATAGGTTTCATCACGATTGTGATAGACCTCGTTCCTCTCGAAAATAACGCCGATACATCCATCGCGGCGTCGTGAATATCAGCGATATAAAAACAATCTTGAAAAAATTTCCCTCGCCGGCTACCCATGTTTTGCCTCGAGATTGTTCTATGATCAATTGATTATAAAATGAAAACGGACAAGGCACTATTTCGATTGGCCGGCGCGCTGGCAGCCCTCTTCACCGGGTCGCGGACGGACGAGGACGAAAAAATCGTCAGCGAATGGACGGCAACGCGCCCCCGGCGCCAGGCGCTGGTCGGGCGGATCATGGACAAGGAACGCTTCGAGGCAAACCGCCAGCTGCTGGCAGACTTCCCCGGCGAGGAGGGCTGGGAGCGGGCATCTAAACGACTGACGGCGGGCAACAAACGCCGTCGCCTCGTGCCGCGCCGCACCGCCGCCGCCGTTGCCGCCGCCCTGCTGGTGGCCGGCATGACGACCCTCTACCTCGCCCGCGACGGGCAACAACCCGGCCAGCCGGAAGACGCCCCCGCCTTCACCTCCGGCACCACGGGCGCCCTGCTGACGCTGGGAAGCGGGAGGGTGGTTAGCATCGACAAGCGTACATTCCTGGAAATGACCGAGCGGGACGGCACCACCATCGTCGTCGACTCCGGCGCCGCGGACTACCGGCACGCCGCCGCCGAACCCGCGGAGGTCGTCTACAACACGGTGCGAACCCCGACGGGCATGGAGTTCCCGGTGACGCTGGCCGACGGGACGCGGGTGTACCTCAACGCCGAATCCTCCCTCACCTTCCCCACCGCCTTCGCCGCCGACGCGCGGGAGGTGACGCTGGAGGGCGAGGCCTTTTTCAAGGTGTCGCCCGACGCCTCGCGCCCCTTCACGGTACGGTCGGCGGGCGTGGAGGTGAGGGTGTTGGGGACATCCTTCAACCTGCGGGCGTACGAAAACGAGCGGTCGGTGGCCGCCACCCTCGTGGAGGGCAAGGTGGCGCTCGCCGGCGGCGGCGGGGAGTGGCAAATCGCTCCCGGCGAGCAGGCAAGCTACGTCAAGGCGACGGGCGAGTGCCGCGTGCGGCCGGTGGATGTCAACCTCTACACGGCCTGGCAATCGGGCAAATTCGTCTTCAAAAACGAGCGGCTGGAGGACATTCTCTCCTACCTCTCCCGCTGGTACGGCTTCAAGTACGCGTTCGTCGACCAGGCGTCGCGCGACGTGGTGATTGGCGCGAGCCTCAACCGGTACGCCGATATGGAGCCGATTATCAGGATCCTGCGGGAGTCCAACCTCGTGAACGTGATGGTGGATTCCGGCAACGCGATCACCGTCTACAGCAAGCAATAAAAAAAATACGCCGGGAGTTGACAGCTCCCGACGTACGCGTTCATAATTATCAAAGTTCTCACACTTTAACATTTCAAATGTATGAAAAAAAACCAGGAAAGCAACTCCCCCGGTCGGGGGAAATGGAACAAAATTCTTTTAATCATGAAACTGAAAATCATGCTGGTATTGATCAGCTGCCTGCCCATCTCCGCGTCGGTATACTCGCAGGACGGTAAAATTTCGCTGCACGCGGAAAACGTCAGCCTGGAGGAGATTATCTGGGACTTGCAAAAGAAAACCGACTTCGTCTTCATGTACGGCACGCGGGAGATCGACCATGTCCGCGGCCTCACCCTCGACGTCACCGGGAAGACGGTGCAGGAGATCCTGGCGCTGTGCCTGAAGGGTACCGGCCTCGCCTCCAGCGTCACGGGGAATGCCGTGATCATCAGGAGAGAGGCCGCCCAGCAGGAGTCGCGCATCGTCCGCGGCACGGTGAAGGACGAGCGGGGGCTGCCCCTGCCCGGCGTGAGCGTGCAGGTGAAGGGGACGACGGCCGGCACCTCCACGGACACCCGCGGGGAGTTCGTGATCTCGGTGCCGCGGCAGGAGGAGGTGACGTTGGTCTTTAGCTTCGTCGGGATGGTGAAACAGGAGGTGGCGTGCAAGGCGGGCGTCTCCGCCCTCGACGTGGTGATGAAGGATGACGTGACGAAGATCGACGAGGTGGTGGTGACGGGCTATTCCACTATCCGCAAGGGTGATTACGTGGGCGCCATCACGGTGGTGCGCGGGGAGGACGTGTACGTGGCGGGGGAGACGAGCATCGACCAGATGTTGCAGGGGGTGATCCCCGGCATGTCGGTGATGACGCGGTCGGGGCAGGTGGGGTCGTCGCCGAAGATCCGCATCCGCGGCACCTCCACGTTGCTGGGCAACCAGGAGCCGGTGTGGGTGGTGGATGGCGTGATTCAACGCGACCCGCTGCCGGTGCCGGACGAGACGATGTCGATGTCGGCCGATGTCCTCGAAATGCGAGAGATCGCGTCCAACGCCATCGCCTGGCTGAACCCCATCGATATCGAAACGATTACCGTGCTGAAGGATGCCTCGGCAACGGCTATCTATGGCTCGCAAGCGGCCAACGGGGTGATCGTGATTACCACGAAGAAGGCGCGGCCGGGGGATATTTCAGTATCGTATAGCGGCAACTTTGCCATCGGACAACGGCCGCGGTACGGGCTGTACGATCTGATGAACTCCCAGGAGGCTATGCAGTTTTCAAAGGAGGTTTACCTGGCGCGGGAGAGTTACACGCATGAAATTTTACCGATCGGCTACGGGGGATTGATCCAGCAGCTGCAAAACAA
>JAIRXZ010000069.1 GCA_031267995.1 Odoribacteraceae bacterium
TCGGGGTGATGCCAGTCGATGATGGAGTAGTAGAAATAGACGTCGATGCCGGCGGCGTTGTAGGCGGCGACGTACTCGCCGAGGAGGTCGCGGGCAAAGGGGGTGGCGGCCACGGTGTAGTCGGTGTAGGCGCTTGGCCAGAGGCAGAATCCCTCGTGGTGCTTGGTGGTGATGACGGAGTATTTGACGCCCATGCCGGCGGCGATTTCCGCCCACTCGCGGGCGTCGAAGGCGGGGAGGGCGAAGCGGGCGGTGAGGGCGGTGTAGTCGGCGTTGGGGATACGCGCGCCCGACTTGATCCATTCGGCGGCGCCGGGGATGTACTTCCCGTTCCAGAAGCCGCCGGGGATGGAGTAGAGGCCGAAGTGGATGAATTGCCCCAGCCGGTTGTCGCGCCAGCGTTGCATGGCGGCGTCCTGGCGGGGGGTGAGTCGCTCGGCGCCGTACTGGAGGGGGATATCGGTGGTTTGGGCGGTGATGGTGGTGGTGGCGAGGAGGAGGAGGGCGAGGAGTTTTGTCTTTGTCATGATGTTGTTATTTGGTTAGAATCCGGAGTGTTCTTTTTCGTTTTCGACGGCGTCGGCTTGCGTGGCTTTATACTCTCCCTCGAAGCGCCACTCGATGGTATCGCTGAGGAGTTGCCCGCGGTGCTCGACGGTGGCGGTGATGACGTTGCGCCCCGGCGACAGGGCGACGTTGTCGATGATGTAGTGGACGGGGGTGTAGCCTTCGCGCATGCCCTCCAGGGGGACGCCGTTGAGGAGGACGCGGGGGGCGCCGACGTTGGAGTAGACGGTGATGGAGGTGGTTTGCTTTTCGCGGCGGACGAGGCGGCGCTGGGTGATGTGGAGGACGGGATCGGCGCTCCAGTTGGCCTTGTACCAGAAGTAGGCGTCCTTTTTCGTCTGTCGATCGAAGGTGACGAGGCCTTTCATGTTCCTGGCCTCGACGCCGCCGCGCGCCCACATGGGCACGGCAAAGTCGAAGGTGTTCCAGAGGTAGGAGGCGATGATATAGGGGTGTTGCGCGATGACGCTCCACTGGTACTCGTGCGTGGCCGTTTGGAAAGTCTCCGGGTAGAAGGGCGCCGTCCAGTTGAGGGACTCGCCGATGTACTCCGTTTGGTGGTGGATATTGGCATCGGCGCCGTACTCGGTGAGCATGAAGCGGTGGTCGGGGAAGCGTTTTTCCAGATCCTCGATCCAGGGCTTGATGTCCTTGATTTTTCGCTCGTACCAGCCGAAGTAGCGGTTCATCCCCTGGATGTCGGCGTTGCCGTTGACGGGATGCTCCATGTGGCCGTAGCCGTTGACGGCGGCGGTGTACCGACCGGGATCCTCCGTTTTGGCGAGGTCGTGCAGCTCGGCGGTGAGCGCGGCCGTGTACGCGTGGGGCTTGTAGACCTCGTTGTGCAGCCCCCAAGCGTAGATGGAGGGGTGGTTGAACGATTGGCGAATCAGCTCGCGGAGCTGCTGCTTGGCGTTTTCGCTCTCCTGCCCCGTGACCCTGTTGACGAGGGGAATTTCAGCCCAGACGATGAGGCCGAGCGTATCGCAGCGGGCGTAGACGTGGTCGGCCTGCTGGTAGTGGGCGAGGCGGATGGTGGTGGCGCCGATGTCCATGATGACGTCGAGGTCAAAATCGTGGTGCCTGTTTTCGAGGGCGCTGCCGAGTTCCCACCAGTCCTGGTGCCGGGTGACGCCGTACATGGGGTAGCGCTTGCCGTTGAGGAAGAAACCCTCGCCGGCGCGGACTTCGTAGGAGCGGATGCCGAGGGGTTGCACCACCTCGTCCAGGAGTTCGTCGCCCGCTTTGAGGCGCACCACCACCTTGTATAGGTACGGGTCGGGGCGGCCGTTCCAGAGGTGCGGGTGGCTCACGCGCAACTGTTGCTCGCGCGTTTGCAGGCCGCCGGGGGCGAGGGTCAGGGGATCCTCGCGGTGGGCGACGGTCTTCTCGCGGTGGTCGACGATGGAAGTTTCCAGGGTGACGCGTCGCGCGGCCGTCTCGTTGTTTTTCAGTTTCGTCTTCACGAAAATATCGGCGCTACGCCCCGACACGTCGCGCTGGGAGATGTAGACGCCCGGCGAGGCGTGATCCGTGGCGGTGATGCCCACCGGCGAGGCGATGACGAGCCACACGGGACGGTACACGCCGCCGTACACCCCAAAGAGGCTATGATTTACCGGGATGACATCCGGCCGCGAGGCGTTGTCCACCCGCAGGAGCAGGTGGTTCTCCTCGCCATACTTGAGCAGCGCCGAGAGGTCGAAGGCGAAGGCCGAGTAGCCCCCGCGGTGGTTGCCCACCCACTCGCCGTTGAGGTAGAGATCGGCGATTTGCCCCACCCCCTCGAAACGGATGACGAGCGAGCGGCCGCGCCACGCCTCCTCCGCGAGGAAGCTCTTTTTGTAATAGGCTTCGCCGGCGTAAAAAGCGTTGTGTTGTAATTGCATGTCCCGCGCGTTCCACGTGTGCGGGATGGTTACCGGCGTCCATCCCGTGGTGAGGAACGCGTCGGACTTCGCCTCGTCCGCGGCGAAGGGGCCTTTTTTAAACTGCCACCCGTCGTTGAAAGGCGCGGTGACGCGACCGGCAGCCATCGCGGTGGCGCCCAGGAGAAGGAGGAAGGTGAGAATCGTTTTCATCTTGACAACAGGTTAACGGGAGACGCGCCCGGAAGCGTCGCCCTTCATCAGTTTCTCCACCTCGTCGACGGTCACCAGGTTAAAGTCGCCGTAGATGGTATGCTTGAGGCAGGAGGCGGCCACGGCGAAGTTCAGCGCCTTGAGGTCGTCGCCCGCGTAGGTAAGCAGCCCGTAGATGAGGCCGCCCATGAAGGAATCGCCGCCGCCCACGCGGTCGACGATGTGGGTGATGTCGTACTTGGTGGACTCCAGGAGGCGCGTCCCGTCGTAGAGGACACCGCCCCAGGTGTTGTGGTTGGCGTTGATGGAACCGCGGAGGGTGATGATGATCTTCTTTGCCGCGGGAAAGCGCGCGGACAGCTGTCGGCACACCGACTCGAAGGCGCCGGCCTGCACCTTTCCGCCCGTGGCGGCGGCGTCGAAGCCCTCCGGTTTGATGCCGAAGACCATCTCGGCATCCTCCTCGTTACCCAGGATAACGTCGCATCCCTCCACCAGCGCCGGCATGACGTCGGCGGCGCGACTGCCATAGCGCCACAGGTTTTTCCTGAAATTCAGGTCGCAGGAGACGGTCACTCCCGCCTCGCGCGCCGCCCGGATGGCCTCCAGGCAAGCGTCGGCCGCCCCGCGGGAGAGCGCCGGCGTGATGCCCGTCCAGTGGAACCACGCGGCGTCGCGGAACACCTCCTTCCAGTCCACCATCCCCGGCTCGATCTCCGCGATGGCGGAGTGCGCGCGGTCGTACACCACCTTGCTGGCGCGCGCCACGGCGCCCGTTTCCAGGAAATATATGCCCAGGCGCTCGCCCCCGCGGAGCACGCGGGAGACGTCCACGCCGTGCCGCCTCAGCTCCATGAGGCAGGCGCGGGCGATGTCGTTGTCCGGCACGCGGGTGATAAACTCCGCGGGCACGCCGTAGTTGGCCAGCGAAACGGCAACGTTGGCCTCGCCCCCGCCGAAGGTGGCCGTGAACTCCCCGGCCTGGCTGAAACGTAAATACGCGGGGGTTGCCAGGCGCAACATGATCTCCCCGAATGTGACTACTCGATTCATTGCTTTCGTTTTATTTTGTCCGGCGGGCGGTTATCGTCTCTTCGCGATCTCGACGATCAGCGGGTTGTGCAACCTCGTCAGCTCGTCCTCCATGAGGTGTTTCCAGTCGTCGGGAGTCTCCACGCCCCCCTTGCTCCAGCCCGTGCCGACGAGGTACGCGAAGGCCGTCCCCGGTTCGTAGTCGGCGATGCCGGCCAGGTGGCCGTCGATTTGCCTCGTCTCCTTCATCCCGCCGGGGAAGAGGACGGCGACTGCCGTGTGACCGTTGTCCTCGTTGTTATCGTTGTTGCGCGGCTCCCAGTAGGCCACGGCGCCATTGGTGGCGTCCGTCCACATCACGCCGTCCCCCTCGCGGAGGATGATGGCGGCGGCCACCTCCATGGGGGCGGCGTTCTCGTAACGCTCCTCGATTTTGTTGAAGCGGGTGTTGGCGTCGAGGGTGATCAGTCGACGCTCCGTCACGAGGCTCTCCCCGACGGCGTACGGCGCGTAGATCAGCTCGAAGGAGAGACGGATGGCGCCCTGCTCCACGATATTGTAAGCCGTGAAGTTGTTGCCCAGCACGAACGCCCCGTCCGCGAGCGGCGCCATCGCCCCGGCGCCCAGCGTGCGCCCCACCTTGTAGCAGTCCAGACCCTGACCGTGATCGCGGTGGTAATCCTCCGCCGCGTACCATTCGTCCAGCACCAGCTGGCGGGAGGATTTCATCCAGGCGTCAATCCCGTTGCTGATTTCGCCCGTGGCCTCCAGCGCCGGGCCGTACACGCGGAAGGCCACCAGGGCGTTCTCCCACGCGAAATCGTCGAAACGCTCCGGCACCAACCGGCCGTACACCTGCCGCGCGTAGGCGGCCGGCACGCCCGGCAGCATCATGTATTCGGCGGACGCGCCGGGGGCCGTGGTGGCCTGGAAGAGGATGGCGGAGGGCTGGTTGTCCCGGTCGTAAATCACCTGGGAGGGCTGCTCGAAACCCTCGGCGTCCGTGATGATGACGCCCGTGGCCGTCCAGTCGGCATGCTTGGCCGCCACCTGTTGCCAGGGGATCTCCACCGTCTCCTTCTCGCGGGCGAGTTCCGTGTTGTTTTTCACCGTGATGTTCAGCGCCTGTTTTCCCGTGCACGCGGCCAGCAGCAAGGGCAGCCAGCAGTAATGATGTAGTTTCATGATCTCTGTTTTTAGGGTTTATTCTCGTGATGATTATCGCAAATCTTGCTGGGTGACGGTGTCCATGTCGCCATAGTCCTGGTTTTCGCCCGCCATTCCCCATATAAAGGTGTAGTTGGAGGTGGCGCAGGCCGAGTGGATCGACCACGCGGGGGAGATCACCGCCTGCTCGTTCCCCATCCACAGGTGACGGGTTTCGTCCACGGCGCCCATGAAGTGGCAGACGGCCTGGTTTTCGGGCAACTCGAAGTAGAAATAGGCCTCCATCCGCCGCTCGTGGGTGTGTGGCGGCATGGTGTTCCAGACGCTTCCCGGCTTCAGCTCCGTCATGCCCATTTGCAGCTGGCAGGTGGGCAGCACCTGGGTTACCAGCAGGCGGTTGATGACCCTGTGGTTGCTCTCCTGGAGGGTTCCCAGCTCCAGCACCACGGCGTCGTCGCGGGTGACTTTTTTATCCGGGTAGGCGCGGTGCGCCGGGGCGGAGTTGAAGTAGAAGCGCGCCGGGTTGGTGGCGTCCGCGCTGGAGAATCGGGCGTGACGGTCGCCGCGGCCGAGGTACAGCGCCTCCTTGTAACGGAGCGGGTAGCGCTGCCCGTCGATCTCCACCGCGCCGTCGCCGCCGACGTTGATGATGCCCAACTCGCGGCGGGAGAGGAAGAACTCCGAGCGCAACTGTGGGATGGAGGCCAGCTCCAGGGTCTCGCGGACGGGGACGGCGCCGCCCACGACGAGGCGGTCGTTCATGGAATAGACGAGGTTGATTTCGTCGGCGGCCATCAGCCTTTCGACGAGGAACTCGCGCCGCAAGCGGCTGGTGTCGTAGCTTTTCGCGTCCAGCGGGTGGGTGGCTTGACGTACTTCGTGGTTTTGTTTCATGTTGTCCTGTTTTATGTTGTCCTGTTTTATGTTATTCCCCGGCTCGAGCGTCCCCGTGATCGCTTCTCGCGTGAGACGCCCCGCCCCGTGGATTTAAGGGAAGCAAATGAACGAATTTTTAAATACAATCACAAATCGCGCGATAAGGTTTTACGAAACGAGGGGGACGAGAGGCTCGCGTCGCCCCCCCACGGCATCGTTGGGGTATGCTGTAGGGGCGCCCCTCGCGGGTGCCCTTCCACGCGTGTGCCCCCCTCGCGTTCGCCCTTCCCATGTTTCCGACGTCACGCCGTAGGGGCGAATAATTATTCGCCCTCACGACAACGGGCGAACAACCCCGGTGTGGGCGAATAATTATTCGCCCCTACAGCATACTCCAATGGCTTCGACAAGCTCAGCCACCGGGGAGATGGCTTCGACAAGCTCAGCCACCGCGGCTGTACCGGTGGCTGAGCCTGTCGAAGCCACCACCATCGCGGTGGCTGAGCCTGTCGCTACGGTGGCTGAGTC